>JANPGD010000099.1:0-67583 GCA_031423845.1 Hyphomicrobiales bacterium
GGCCAAGGCCATTCCCGCAATGTGGTGATTGAATTTCCCAGCTTTCAAGCCGCCAAAGACTGCTATGGCTCTGAAGAATATCAATTCGCCAAATCAAAGCGCTCAGATGCAGGCATGGCCGATATCACTTTGGTCGAAGGCGTTTAGGCCAATACAACAAAGATGACCCCTACTTCAAATTTACGCGGCATCGCTTTCATGCTGGCAGGTGCCGGCACCTTCGTTTTGAATGACAGTTTTATGAAATTGGCATTGACCGATTTGCCGCCCTATGAAGTTCTATTCATACGCGGAATGTCCGGAACGCTCTGCGCATTGGTTTTGCTCACCATCATGGGAGATTTAAAAAAGCTGGGTGCCGCCCTCAATCGCTGGGTGTTCTTGCGTGGACTATTGGAAGTGGGCGCTATTCTCACTTATATTTTAGCATTGTCTCATGCCACGGTTGGGGATGTGACTGCGATATTCCAAATCACGCCGCTGCTGGTTATTTTAGGCATGGTGTTCATTCACCGTGAACAGGCCGTGCCAGCGCGCCTCATTCTCGTTGGCCTCGGTTTTGCGGGCGCACTGCTGGTGGCCCAACCTGGCAGCGGGGCAACCTCACCCTACCTCATGTTGGCTTTCGCTACTGCCATGTTTGCCGCTTTGCGCGACCTCGTGGGCAGGCGCGTCACATCAGCAATCCCAGCCCTCGCCGCCACTTTCATTACCATCATAATGGTGATGACAGCGGGTGGCCTAGTGAGCCTCAGTGCGGAAATGTGGGTGCCGCCGACCAGCACTCACGTCACCCTCATGGCAGGGGCGGGCTTGTTTATGATGCTCGGCCACATGTTTACATTTCTGGCTTACCGAAACGCTTCCGCCCAAGCGGTAGCGCCCTTCTACTATGCTTTTATGATCTGGGCAGTCGTTTTGGGGTTCTTGATATTCCGCGACATTCCGAACACACTTTCGATGGCTGGCATGGCGCTTATCTTGATCAGCGGGCTGGGCATAGTTTATATGGAAAACCACCTGAATTCTCGCTCAAAGGCTTGAATTTAAGGTCGTAAACCGCCAAAGTCTTTGTCCGTTAAGGTTTTGGAAAGAATTAAGGCTATGCGCGTCACCATTGAAAGATCGGGCTTTTTGAAAGCTCTCAACCATGTGCAAAGCGTGGTCGAACGCCGCAACACCATTCCAATTCTGTCCAATGTTCTGGTGCAAGCCTCTGGCGGCCAAGTGAAGCTTACGGCCACTGATCTTGATATTGAAATTGTTGAATCGGTTGCAGCCGACGTGAGCCGTGAAGGGGCCGCCACTGTGCCTGCCCACATGCTTTACGACATTGTGCGCAAACTGCCTGATGGCGCGCAATTAGAACTGGAACAGGGACCAGACTCTGGCCGCATTTCCATTCATGCCGGACGCTCGCGGTTTGCACTGCAAGCTTTGCCGCCAGAGGATTTTCCTGATCTCTCCAGCGGTGAATTTGGCAACACGTTTTCGCTTGCCACATCCGAACTCAAATTTCTGATCGAGCGCACCCGCTTTGCAATTTCAACAGAAGAGACCCGTTATTATTTGAACGGCATTTATTTGCATGAAGTGGCTGCTGGTGGATTATTGCGCGCAGTGGCGACAGACGGCCACCGTTTAGCGCAGGCTCAAATGTCTCTGCCTGCGGGTGCCACCGGAATGCCCGGCATCATCGTGCCGCGCAAAACTGTTCTCGAAATTGTGAAGCTGATGGAAGGTGAAGACGGCGAAGTTGAAGTTTCGATATCCTCTGCGAAGATTAGATTTAGCGTCGGCAAACTGGTGCTGACATCAAAACTGATTGATGGCACCTTCCCTGATTATGAGCGCGTGATCCCGCGCAACAATGACAAAATTTTGGAAGCTGACACCAAGAGTTTTGCTGAGGCCGTGGACCGCGTGTCTACAATCTCCTTCGAAAAAAGCCGTGCTGTGAAATTGAATATCACAGCGGGCAAGCTCACACTGACGGTCAACAATCCGGATTCAGGCTCGGCCGAAGAAGAGCTGGCTGTTGAGTATGATCGTGACCAAATCGAAATCGGTTTCAACTCGCGCTATCTGCTGGATGTAGCAGGCCAAGTGAAAGCAGCCACCATGCGCTTTGAGCTGGCAGATTCAGGTTCACCCACCGTGATCCGTGATCCCGATGATGCGCACTCACTTTATGTGCTGATGCCGATGCGCGTGTGATAAACTGAGTTCGTGCATAACAGTTTAACTTTCGCAATCACCCGCCTCACCCTCTCGGACTTTCGCAATTATCAGGGATTGCGAATAGAGCCTTTGCGTTCCCTTGTGGCGCTGACCGGCCAAAACGGGGCGGGCAAAACCAATGTATTGGAAGCCGTATCTTTGCTTGTGCCTGGGCGTGGGCTTCGGGGATCGGCTCTCAATGTCATGGCGCGTTTAGGTGGCTCCGCATCATGGGCCGTCGCTGCAGACATCACCGTTCCTGAAGGTGAATTTAAAATCGGCACCAGCTATGAAGGTGATCCATTAGCTGAAGATGGAGGCAGCTCAGGTCGCAATGCCATGATTGATGGCCAGCTGCAGCGCAGCCCCGGCGGGCTTTCCAATTATCTCAAAATGCTTTGGCTGACACCCGCCATGGACCGCCTTTTTGCTGGCCCTGCCTCTGATCGTCGTCGCTTTTTTGATCGACTGGTGGCCAGTTTTGATAGCCACCATGGCGCCCGCGTTTCAGCTTTTGAAAAAGTGATGCGCGAGCGCAATTTTCTCCTGCAAGACCTACGCTGTGATTATGCGTGGTTGACTGCCATTGAAGCGCAAATGGCTGAGCTTGCCATAGCAATCGCAGCAGCGCGCAACGAGGCTGCTGTCACCTTAGCGCGGCACTTTGCAGCCCATGCCGATGTGAGCCCTTTTCCTTGGGGAATTTTGCAGCTTTTGGGCGAAATTGAGCAGCTGGTTGCAGTAAAACCAGCCGTGCAAGCGGAAGCCGAATATGTTATGATTCTCAAGGAACAGCGCGGGGTTGACCGCGCCCAAGGACGCACACTGAAAGGCCCGCATCGCACAGATTTTTCGGTGCTGCACGGGCCAAAATCGCAAGGTGCTGAACTGTGTTCCACAGGTGAACAAAAGGCCTTGTTGATCGGCTTAATTTTAGCGCAAGCCCGCGCTGTGAAAGAACTGGTGGGGGCGGCTCCTGTGTTGCTGCTTGATGAGGTGGCAGCGCACTTGGATGTGCATCGCAGGCGGGGGCTGTTTGAAGCGCTCACCGCCTTGGGTGTGCAAGCTTGGATGACGGGCACGGATGTAAGTTTATTTTCTGAGGCAGGTGATGCTTCAGTTCTTTATAATGTTGAACACGGCACGATTTTGGAAGTGAAGAACTAAATGACCGACGATGAACAAGCCAACGAGAAACGCGCCGAAGCGATTGCCAATTATGGGGCTGACTCGATTAAGGTTCTCAAGGGCCTTGATGCTGTGCGCAAACGCCCTGGCATGTATATTGGCGACACGGATGATGGCTCGGGCCTGCATCACATGGTCTATGAAGTGGTGGACAATGCAATTGATGAAGCCCTTGCTGGCCATGCCACCCATGTGACTGTAACACTCAATGCCGATGGCTCGGTGACCGTCACTGATAATGGGCGCGGCATTCCAACTGATATTCATAAGGGCGAAGGGGTGTCCGCCGCTGAGGTGATTATGACTCAGCTTCATGCGGGCGGTAAGTTTGATCAAAACTCCTATAAGGTTTCAGGCGGCTTGCACGGCGTGGGTGTTTCGGTGGTCAATGCGCTTTCGGTCTCACTGAAGCTCACCATTCATCGCAACGGTCGCACACATTTTATGAGCTTTACCCATGGCGATGCTGATGGACCTCTCCAAGAAATTGGCGATGCTGATGGCAAGCGCGGCACTGAAGTTACATTCTTGCCCAGCACAGAAACTTTTACCAAAACAGAATTTGATTTTGGCACTTTAGAGCACCGCTTGCGCGAGTTGGCATTCCTCAATTCCGGTGTGCGCATTGTTCTCACTGATAAGCGCGGTGTGGAGCCGCATGTGCTGGAGCTTTATTATGAAGGCGGCATCGTGGCCTTCGTGCGTTATTTGGATCGCAGCAAACACGGCCTGATTAAAGAACCCATCATGATCTCCGGCGAGAAAGATGGCATCAGCATGGAATGTGCATTGTGGTGGAATGACAGCTATAATGAAAGCGTGTTCCCTTTCACCAACAACATTCCGCAGCGCGATGGTGGCACCCATTTGGCGGGCTTCCGCGGTGGTCTGACACGCATTATCAATGCCTATGCAGTGGATAGTGGTGTGGCCAAAAAAGAAAAAGTGGCCATCACCGGTGATGATGCACGCGAAGGATTGACATGTGTGCTTTCTGTGAAAGTGCCTGATCCTAAATTCTCATCGCAAACCAAAGATAAACTGGTTTCATCGGAAGTGCGCCCGGTCGTTGAAAGCTTGATCAACGAACAATTGGGCGCGTGGTTTGAAGAACACCCAGCCGACGCCAAAACGATTGTTGGCAAAGTGGTGGAAGCCGCAGCTGCGCGCGAAGCCGCCCGCAAAGCCCGCGAACTGACCAGGCGCAAAGGTGCACTTGATATGTCATCACTGCCTGGAAAATTGGCTGATTGCCAAGAGCGTGACCCGGCATTGTGTGAACTGTTCATCGTCGAAGGCGACTCTGCTGGTGGCTCTGCAAAGCAGGCCCGCAACCGTGAGAACCAAGCCGTACTGCCATTGCGTGGTAAAATTCTTAACGTTGAGCGCGCCCGATTTGACAAGATGCTGGGGTCAGAACAAATTGGTACGCTCATCACTTGCCTTGGCACCGGCATTGGACGTGATGAAAATGGCGATGGTTTTAATGTTGAAAAACTGCGCTATCACAAAATCATCATTATGACCGACGCCGACGTCGATGGTGCTCATATTCGTACATTGCTGCTCACATTTTTCTATCGCCAAATGCGTGAGATTGTTGAACGCGGACATTTATACATTGCCCAACCGCCGCTCTATAAAATCAAGCGCGGCAATTCTGAGCAATATTTGAAAGATAACAAAGGTCTTGAAGTGAACCTTGTTGACGTTGGCCTCGAAGGGGCAACGCTGGTGCTCGCCGATGGCAGCGAACGCGCAGGCCCTGATCTGCGGGTGATTGTTGATGAAGCTTTGGCCATTCGCGCTATTATTGAATCACTCCATTCGCGTTATCCAAGCCACATTATTGAGCAAGTGGCTATTGCTGGTTCGTTGAACCCAGAGGTGATTGGCACCCAGGAAAACGCCAGTGGTGCAGCGGGCTATGTGGCAAAACGCTTAGATGCGATCTCAGATGAAACTGAACGCAACTGGATAGGATCAGCAACTGCCGATGGTGGCTTGGCCTTTGCACGTGAATTGCGTGGCGTGAAGGAAAGCTGGCACATCGACGGCAAGTTGATCGCTTCGCAAGACGCTATGCGATTAGATAAAAAAACGCCACACCTCCAAGAGATTTATGCTCGCACCGCAAAGCTGCGCCGCAAAGAATCCGAAGTGCAAATTCATGGACCTCTCTCACTGCTTGAAAATATTTTTGCCAGTGGTCGCAAAGGCGTTTCCATGCAACGCTACAAAGGTCTCGGTGAAATGAACCCTGATCAATTGTGGGAAACCACTTTGGATCCTAATGCACGTTCACTGTTGCGCGTGCGGGTTGCTGAGATGGATGATGCTGATGACCTGTTCACCAAATTGATGGGTGATGTGGTGGAACCCCGCCGTGACTTCATCCGCGATAACGCATTGAATGTTGCCAACTTGGATGTTTAGAGAAGTTTCTGAACAGCTTTAACGGCGGTCTGAATATCATCCATGCGATTAAAGGGTTTGGCATTTTTAATTTCAGTGCCAAACCAACTCACATGGCCTTGGCTAATCAGGCGTTCAATCAAGAGCCTGCGATCTGCAGTGGGTTCAATGATGCCGGATTTGAAAATCCAATTTTCAGGCGACTGTTTGTAAAACCACTCAACGATGCGCTGCGACAACGAAAGTCTGTGCGGTAACCGATAAACCTGAACCAACTTTCTGGCCACCATAGCATCGGCCAGCATCGAGACACTATCGCTTGTCACAATGATAGCTGATGCCTCAGCAACCAATCGCGCATAGGGATTTTCAACACCAGGTCGCCAGCGATAAACCTTGTGCGGTGCTTTAAATCCCTCCACCAAAATATCGGCAACCACCGCAGTCGTTCGAGGGCTGGTGATAATATCAAACGACCCCTCTGCGGAGTTGAGTTCACCTACCAGTTTGAGCGCTGCACTCTCATCAAATTGGTCAGGTGGACTCGTTGCACCAATGAGGACGGCAACACGGGAAGAAGAATTTTTTGAACCTTCGTGTAAGGCCGTCAGTGGTAAGTTCAATTCGACAACATTAGGGACCTGCGGGAGGCGATATTGCGCCGTCGTTAAAACCAAATCGAAATCCCGCGCCGATCCTGAGGGCCTTGCAAGAGCAATTGTTTTAATATGTCCGGCAGATTGCTTTTTAAGAGATTGCGCCACAACACTGGTTAAAGCTTCGGCGCAGATCAATAAATCAGGCCACGGAGCCTGCAATGAATCTGATTTCGATTTATCGAGCGTCAGATTTGCAATTGGTGCGTAAAATGGTTTGCGGAAACGCAGCTTCTTAACAACAAACGGTAAACCTAACGCCTTGGCCAATTCTTGCATTTGGTTCAAGTCGCCCAAGCGCCTGTGCCACAAAATCCAAATCACGGGCCTGCACTTTTTTCATTCGCTATTCGCAGAAAACTCGCAACCAGTTTGTCTAAAATCAAATCCCAGTTAAACGTCAAAGCGCGTTTGCGAGCAGCGGCTCCCATCGCTTTACGCAGCATGGAATTTTGAACAAGTTCAGTGATATGTTGAACAAAACCGGGAATTCTTTTTGCGTCTTGCAAATAGCCCGTAACAGTATCTTCAACAAGTGAGTTACTGCCAGAAGCATCCGCACACACGGTGGGCAATCCACATGCCATCGCTTCCAGAGTTACATTGCCAAAAGTTTCACTTTCGCTTGGAAAGAAAAATATATCAGACGAAGCGTAGGCACGCGCCAAATCCTCGCCACCAAGATAGCCAACAAATACTGCATTCGGCAAAGCTTCTCGCAAATGCTCTTCTTCAGGCCCGAGACCGACAATCAGAGTTTTAAAAGCAATTCTGTTTGCCGTCAATTGTTGCAGAACCTGCACCAGAATCGCAGTGTTTTTTTCCTTCACCAAACGGCTAACAAAACTCACGACAACATCGTCGTCGGAAATTCCTAAACTACGCCGCCAAACCAGTGAGCGCTTTTCGGGGCTAAAGAGATCGCTATCAATGCCACGGCCCCACACTTCCAAATTTGTGGCAATGCCTTGCTCGCGCAAAATATCGACCATGGATTGTGACGGGGGATAGACCATGCGGCAGCGCATATAGAAACGCCGCAAATAATTCCGACCCCAGTTTTCCAGAAAGCCCAAACGGTAAAACTTAAGATAAGTGTCAAGTCGCGTATGAAAGGATGCAACTGCTGGCACGTTCATGGATTGCGCAACCTTCAGAGCGCTGTGACCAAGGGGATCTGGTGCCGCCAACAAAAATAAATTGGGCTTGAAATCTTGCAGTCTTTTCCGCGCAGCTTTTGGAAGCCCCAAAGCAAAGCGATACTCGCTGTGAAATGGAACCGGCACAGAGGGAACAGAAACAAGTTCACCAGCATGGGGCATGGCCGCTAATTTGGCTGTAGGAGCAAATACCAAAACCGCGATGCCTCGTCTTTCGAGATAGGCCACTAAACGGTTTAGCGTGAGGGCAACACCATCACGAATGTAATTATAGTTGCCCGTAAACAGCGCAAGTCGAAGTTGATGAGCCGAAAGGTCGCTCATGCCGCCACTTTTTTCAACTCGGGCACACGCGCCATCACTTCGATTGCATCGTGACGCACATAATTTTTGGCCATTGCATCCTTTAACATTTCGGTTGTCACTTTGCCTTGCTCTAGACATTCCTTCAATAAACCAAAAAACAAATTTTCTTGATTGATGTCTGGATGGCGATGATAGCGCCCTAAGAATGCGTGTTCGCCAAATAGACGGCGGCGCAATTTCATAATCTGCCCAATTACAGGCACAAATTCTGTTGGAGTGTAGTCAACCCGCAATCCGGTTTTCCAAGGTTGAGTGCGGCGATGCGTATTATGAACCATGCGGGTTTTGGGCGTGAGTTTGTCGAAATCATTCCATTCATTTTCAAACGTGCCAATGGTCTCACGATCTTCCATCAAAAGTGACATCCAATTGTGATAATCACGCTTGCCTTCAAACAATTCGTTGAAACCCGCTTCCACGTCCCAATGTTTGAGTTTTGCGCAATCCAGTAACATAACTGAAGTGGCAAAGGCTCCGTTCTTAAATTTTGAACCTCGACACATGATGGACTTGTCGCCCATATCGCGGCTCAACAATTCCCACACATCGGCAACCGCAAAAACATCAGGATCCACGACCAAAGCGCGGCCCTGATAACCCATCAATCCTGGTGGTAGAAATCTTGTGATCGTAAAAGATTGCAAATCTTCATTCAACCACAGGCGCTTATCGCCATGCCGCATATAATTCTGGCCCTCACGCGCCTGAAAATAAGGATAATCTTCCTTATGCATCACGCTCACGTCAAATTGAGACGCATGCGCCGAGTTGCGCTTCATGCTATGAGCAGAAACAATCGCACCAATGGCTTGTTTGGCGTTAGTTTGAATAAAAATATGAGGACGTTTGGTTGCCGCTTTGGCCATGTTAAATCCATATAACTTGAGAAACTTATTTATCAGGACCGGATGTGAAGTCAAATTTAGTCAATTGCAAGGAAGAATAAAGTGCTGATAAAGACAGTTAATAATGACCCATATTCCCAAAGTCTGGCTGCTGGCCAGCCCACATACTGGCGACAACACCCAACTCATCGCTTTGGCTGAAAATCTGGGTTGGCCCTTTGAGATAAAAACCATGGGTTACAAGACCGGGCAAACTTTAGCGCGGTTGAGCTTTGGTGCAACTTTGGCAGGCCTCACGCAATCGGCACGTGCACAAATCGTAGGCCCCTTCCCTGATCTTATCATCAATGCTGGTCGACCAACCGAGGCTGTCGCTCTTTGGATTAAGAAACACGCTAATCCAAACGTAAAACTGGTGACGGTGGGAACCCCGTGGGCAAGTCTCGAAAGCTTCAATCTGGTGATTACAACACCGCAATATGGACTGCCCGAAGCAGGCAATGTGCTGCACAATCAATTGCCCATGCACAAAATAGATACGAAAAAATTGGCCGAAGCCGCAAAAATCTGGCACCCAAAACTCGCTCATTTGCCAAAACCTTGGACAGCGATATTGGTCGGCGGGCCTAGTGGTCCTTATAGTTTTGACGTGAATGCAGCCAAGCGGCTTGCGAAAGAGGCCAATGTGCTTGGCGGGTCACTCTTAGTGACCACGAGTGCGCGCACACCTCCAGACGTAGGGTTGGCCTTACAACAGCAGTTAAAGTTGCCGCATTATTTTCATCATTGGTCAAAGGGCACAGTCGAAAATCCGTTCTTCGGTTTTTTGAGCTTGGCCAATCAGTTCATCATTACAGCAGATAGCATTTCAATGTTATCAGAAGCCTGTGCAACAGGAAAACCTGTGTTGCTGTTTGATATTGAGTCTGGTCCTTATGCAATGCGGGACGGAGGCAAAAAAATCGCTTTGCTGGGTCAAAATTTGAGCGCCACGGCTTTCCGCTTTGCCATGCGCTTGGGACCACCAAACTGGTCGCGTGATTTGCGGGTGGTCCACAATCAACTCATAGCAGCGGGCAGGGCCAACTGGCTTGGCGAAAAAATGCCTCCTCCCCATCAAAACACTGAGGCCCAAGACTTGATGCGGGCCACCACTCGCGTGCGCGCCTTATTTGATTTATGACGACACGATGGATCTATCTTTCTTCGACAGCGTGACACGCATTTTCGGCCTGAGCAAAAAATGGTTTTTGAACCATGCTGAATATTGGGTCTATGATTTGGTTGGTCTGCCCATGGCTATACGTCGCTTTTTGGGTGGAAGCGCGACCAGCAGTCCAGCCGCCAATGAACTGCACAATTTTTATGGTCGCAATTTCTGGCGTTTACCATTTGGTCCACTGCGTGGGATTCTCACAATCTTACTATGGCCGCTTTCTCTCATCATCGCCGTCATCGTATTCACAATTTGGAATGGTTCGGCAATTAAACACCGCAGTGGGGTTTCAGTTCGCAACCAAATGGCAGGCCAGATCAAAATGGCGGCGCAACATTCCATCGCTCCCTTTTGGTTCTATATGTTTGAGCTTTATGACAAGAAGCGCAGCGCCCTCGCCCCACTTTATCTGATGGCTCACGAAACCATTGGCCCTGCCTTCACGATGTTGCAACCCAAAGCAGGCACCGATCTGCTTGCCGATAAAGTCTGGTTCGCCAAGCATTGCCATGACCAAAATGTGAAAGCTGTTCCGGTTTATCTTTATCTCTCGGCGGGCGCCATCTTGCCGGCTCTTAGCCAAAACACCACACTGCCCGATGAAGATCTTTTTATAAAGCCACGCCAAGGCAATGGTGGACACAATGCCGAACGTTGGGATTATTTGGGTGACGGTTTTTATCAAAATAGTGCAGGACACAAATTTCAAAAAGCTGAACTCATGGCAGCATTGTTAGAGCAATCCTTGAAAGATGATTTCATCATACAGCCCCGCCTCGTTAATCATCCCGCTCTGACCGATATCAGCAATGACGCGCTTTCAACGGTGCGCGTTCTCACAATTAGAAACGAACGGGGTGAGCCTGAAGCCACCAATGTGGCATTTCGTATGGCGGTGGGTGGCAATTCTGTTGTCGATAATTTTCATCAAGGTGGATTGGCCGCACCTGTGGATATAAGCACTGGTGCCATCGGTCTCGCTTCAGATATTGGCATTAAACCCGGCATGGGTTGGCGCGAAGTTCATCCGGTCAGCGGCGTTCGTTTTAAAGATCGTATTTTGCCGGATTGGCAAGCTGTGTTGGCTCTGGCTCGTGAGGCGCACAAAGCGTTTCCATCGCGTATTATGGTGGGTTGGGATGTGGCCATGTTGAAAGAAGGCCCGATGATTATTGAAGGCAATGGCAAGCCTGATCTTGATATCCACCAACGTGTTGAACGCAGACCGTTGGGTGATCAGCGCATTGCAGAATTGGTCGTATTCAACTTGCATAAAGTGCTCAACAAAAAGGGCCGCTAAACGGCCCTTTTTAAATCGATTGCGAATTCAATCAGCGAACGGGTGTCAAAACTTCCGTGCCATTGCCGCCATTGCCAGCGACAGTCCACAAGCCATAGAGTGTTCCGTCATCTGCAACTTTATAGCTGAGCAATCCTACAACATCGCCCATTTGATAAGCTGCGGAGAAGCTTGCGTCATTACGCATGCAAATTCCATCAGACGTGGTGCCGCCTGTTACCCAATGAATTTCGCAAGTGGTGTCCGAAGTCACAGTGATTGTGGCTTCACCTGTATAAGTGGTTCCGTTGATGTTGGTGCCTTCCACTTTATAGTTGCCACCAATCGCCACATTTTCAGCCTGAGCAGAAACGGTGAAGGCTGCCGCAAAAAGACTAGTCGCAATAAATTTCTTCAGCATAACCATCAACCTTATTTTGTTGCGCGCGGCGTCAAAATCATAATGATTTGGCGGCCTTCAAAGCGGGGTTCCATTTCAACTTTAGCAATTTCCGTGGTGTCAGCTTTCACGCGGTTCAAAAGCTTGTGGCCCAATTCCTGATGGTCCATTTCACGACCACGGAACCGTAAAGTCACTTTCACTTTGTCGCCTTCGCCAAAGAAGCGAAGCGCTGCTTTTAGCTTCACGTCATAATCATGATCGTCGATCATGGGGCGCAATTTGATTTCTTTAATTTCAATCACACGCTGCTTTTTGCGTGCTTCAGAAGCTTTCTTCTGTTCTTGGAATTTGAATTTTCCGAAATCGAGAATCTTGGCAACCGGAGGCTTGGCATCCGGTGAGATTTCAACGAGATCGAGATTGGCTTCTTCAGCCATAATCAACGCTTGCCGGGTGGGCACTACGCCGACATTATTTCCTTCGGCATCGATCAAGCGCACTTCGCGGCTGTCAATGCGGTTATTGATCTTGTGGGTTTCTTCCTTAGGGGCAGGTGTGGCGCTGCGAATAGGTGCCGTTTTGCGTGGAGGTATGCTCAAGTGGGGTTAGTCTCCTTGGTTAATCGCCGGAATAAGCAACCAATTGCGAATCCAGCGGGCATTCATTAGCAGAGATGATAAGTTTGCATAAGGGGCATTCGCAATGGCTCAAACAACCTTCGACGATCATCTCGCTGGCACCAGGCTGGCCTACACCAAAGACGGGGGGACCGACGAATTGGGGATCACTGGCTTTTTCTGGTTGGGCGGCTTCAAATCGGCCATGACTGGCACCAAGGGCGAGGCACTGGCAGATTTGGCGCGGGCCACAAGGCGCACCTGCTTGCGCTTTGATTATTCCGGCCATGGAGAGTCTAGCGGCGCGTTTACCGATGGCACTATTTCAACGTGGTTAGAACAGGCAACGCATATGTTTCTGGCTCACACAAAGGGAAAGCGCATCATTGTGGGCTCCTCCATGGGGGGTTGGCTGGCGCTGCTATTGGCAAGACGCTTACAAATTGAAGACCAAAAAGCCTTTCGGCGCATCGCCGGAATGGTGCTGATTGCACCTGCCACAGACATGACTCAGGATTTAATGTGGGATGAGTTTGGTGAGCCTGAAAAGCAAGCACTCAAAGAATCTGGTGTTTATATGCGGCCTTCCGAATATGGCGAGCCTTATGCCATTACGGCAAAGCTTCTTGCCGATGGAATGCAGCATCAATTGCTGAGGGAGGGCCTGAACCTGTCATTTCCAGTCCGCATTCTTCAGGGATCAAAAGATTCCGATGTGCCTCCAGCTCATGCCGTAAAAACCTTTGAGGCTTTGCGCGGCGGTGATGTGACACTTACCTTTATCAAAGAAGGCGACCACCGCCTTTCAACCCCGGGGCAAATTCAATTGATCAAAGAAACCGTGTTGCGCCTGGCCGAACGCGCTGATGGTATTGGCGTCTAGCGATCAATTTGCTCCACGCAAATAAGTTTCATATCTGCCGAGGTCAGAGACTGTTCGAACTTCATGCAATAATCGGGTGAACTGCGATAAAAGCGGCATTCCGAACAGGTGCCAAAGCGCGGTTGGCTTTGACGCTGGCGTTCGCTTTCCAATAATTCTGAAACCCCACGCGCAAACCGTTTTTTGGTTTTGGTGTTTAATTCTTCAATCGCTGTTTCTGAGGGTCGCAAAGGATCATCGAGAAGAAATTGCTTTCCTAGATCAGTAAGCGCCAAAGCCACCGAACGACTATTGCCAGCACGAACGGTTTTCGATACGGCAGCCTTTTTCACCAAGGCCGCAACTGTCTGTGAAATAGTACCCTTGGTGGCTCCGAGATAATGGGTCAGCGCCATAGGCGAATTCGAAAAGCGGTTGCACCGCGCCAAGTAGCGCAAGGCGTCCCACTGCGCCGGGTTCAGGCCGCTCGCATGACTGGCCGCGCGCGAAAGTCGAGACAGGCGTTCCAAATGCGCCAAAACCTGCGCTGCCGAAACGTCCTCTGATTTGCTTTTCTTGGCCATCAACGCCCACGCTGCCATGACCACTTCACTGGAGCAAGACCTCAAAAATTAAACCATCACAACGGCTTGAACAAACAGGCTTGTTAGTATAGGCAACGCCTCATTGCGCCCCACACTTTGGTTCCAGCGGGGCAGCAACTTTCAAATGCGGAAGGATGGCCGAGTGGTTTAAGGCACACGCCTGGAACGCGTGCGTAGGTTAATAGCCTACCGAGGGTTCGAATCCCTCTTCTTCCGCCATTTGTTCATCGCTATGAACTCGTTTTTCAGATATGCGAATCCGATGACCGAACTCAACCAATTTGAAATTTATCTCGTGGCCTCGCCTGGCACTGAGAAAGGGTTATTCGTAGAAGCCCAAGCTTTAAACTTCAGCACGCCCAAACTCGTTCCCGGCGGTGTAACGATACAAGGCGGCTGGCCTGAAGTGTGGCGGGCTAATCTTGAACTGCGTGGGGTGACGCGAGTTTTGGCACGCATTGGTTCATTTCATGCTGGGCATTTGGCGCAGCTGGATAAGCTGGCGCACAAATTTCCGTGGAGGCAATTTTTGCGGGCGGATGTTCCTGTGCAAGTGGAAGTCACCTGCAAAAAATCCCGCATCTATCATGCCGGTGCAGCCCAGCAGCGCATTGAAACGGCGATCCGCGAAGAATTGGGTGCGCCAATTTCTGCCGATGCTGATCTGTGCATCAAGGCCCGCTTTGAAGATAATCTCTGCACCATCAGCATTGATACATCGGGCGAGTCGTTGCACAAGCGCGGCCACAAGGAAGCCATTGGTAAAGCCCCGATGCGAGAAACGCTGGCCACACATTTTTTGCGGCAATGCGGGTTTGACGGCACAGAAACCATTGTTGACCCCATGTGTGGTTCTGGCACCTTTGTAATTGAAGCCGCTGAAATGGCCACAGGCCTGCTTCCAGGTCGTTCACGTGATTTTGCTTTTGAATTGCTGAAAAGTTTTGACGTTGGTGCTTGGCAAAAAATGCAGAGTGCTTCCACTACCAAACCCACTGCACTAAAATTTTACGGTAGTGACCGAGATGCCGGTGCCATTCGCATGAGCATTGCCAATGCCGAACGTTCCGGTGTTGCAAGCATTACGCAGTTCAAACAACAAGCCGTGAGCGATCTCATGCCGCCTGAAGGCCCACCTGGATTGGTGATCGTCAATCCACCATACGGCACCCGCATCGGCGACAAAAAACCACTTTTTGCTTTGTATGGTGCTCTGGGTAAAACCTTGCTGACCCGTTTTTCCGGCTGGCGCGTGGGGCTTGTCACCACCGACACATCGCTAGCCAAAGCCACCGGCCTGCCTTTTGGAAAACCAGAAATTCCCGTCAACCACGGTGGCCTTCGCGTGTTGTTGTTTAAAACTGAACGCTTGAAATAATTATTTCTTTAAAAGATCGTCGCGTAGTTCTGATACCGCATTGGCATGGGCATCAAATCCTTCGTAAGTCGCCAACACTTGCGCATGTTTAGCAAGTTCAAGATAGCCCCGTGAAGTGACATGAACCACCGACGTGCGCTTCATAAAATCAAACACCGAAACGGCCGAAGCCGTTTTGGCCCAACCACTTGTGGGCAAGCAGTGATTGGCACCAATGACATAATTACCAAGTGTGGTTGGCGTGTGTTCGCCCAACAAAATTTCGCCTGCATGTTTCAAGCGGCCCAGATAATTGAACGGCTCTTTAGCGAGAACTTCTAAATGCTCCGGCGCATATTCATTACAAAACGCAATCGCATCCTCTTCATCACGCGCCAGCACAATGCCGCCCATGGCACCACCAAGCACCGCAGACGAAAACGATACCCGTTGTTCACCCATGTGTTTCCAGTATTCAGGAATTGCGGTCATGGCTTCCTCTGCCACCCGCTTGCTCCATGTAACCAGATAAGCGGAACTATCAGGGCCATGTTCAGATTCCACCAACAGATCAAGCGCTGCAAGCCTGCCATCGACAGTATCATCTGCGAACACAATCACTTCACTGGGGCCTGCAGGTGATCCTGTATCAATCAAATGCGAAACCAATCGTTTCGCTGCCCCCACCCAAGGGCTGCCGGGACCAACAACTTTGGTGACCTTTGGAATAGTCTTTGTGCCATAGGCCACCGCCGCAATGCCTTGTGCACCGCCCGCTTTATAAATCTTGCTCACCCCTGCAATGCGGGCCGCAATCAATGTGGCATCATCAATTTTACCATTGGGGCCGGGCGGCGTAATGATGATAATTTCTTCGACCCCCGCCACAACGGCAGGAATTGTGAGCATCAACGCAGCCGATGGGAAAGCGCCCTTGCCGCGCGGCACATAGCAGGCAACCGAGGGAATAGGGCTGGATCGATCACCAGCAAAGACACCAGAGCGCACTTCTTGCATCCACATTTCTTCTGGCATTTGGTGTTGATGAAATTTGCGGATGGACCCCGCAGCAAATTTTAAAGCCTCTTTAACCCGAGGACTAAGGGCTTTCTCCGCAGCCGCAAAATCTTCCTCAGTCGCAGCAATATCTGCGGCCTGAACTGAAGCTTTATCAAACTCCCGCGCGAATCTCGCCAAAGCCTCATCACCCTCAGTTCGAACCGCTTCGATAATGGGTCGTACTTTGGTTTCAAAACTTGAAAGATCAGCTTCAGTTCTTTTGTGCAAAGCATCACGCTGTTGCGCAGTAAGTCCGGACAATTCATGAATATTAATTTTGAGGCTCATGCTAAAACTTTCTTACTGAATTCCACACGTTCTACATGCCCATCTGACACACGGTATATGCGTTCTGCAATCCGAGTCCAAGCTGGCTTATGGGTGATCGCTATAATCGTAAACTTGCCCGAAAGCTCCATGATGTTTTCACAAATTTCAGCTTCGGTCGCCTCGTCTAGTGCACTCGTCACTTCATCAAGCAACAACAACGTTGGCTTAAGCACCAAGGCACGCGCCAGTGAAATGCGCTGGCGCTGGCCACCGGAAAGCTTAGCTCCCATAGTTCCTATATCAGTATCAATTCCATCTGCGAGCGCTTCGACAAATCCCAAAGCACCTGCCAAACGCAATGCTTCGTGAATCACGTCGTCAGTAATTGACTGATCGCCCAATTTAATATTGTCGGCAATGGTGCCACGAAGCAGTGTCAATTCCTGGGGCACGTATCCAATTTTCTCACGCCATTTGTTCAGCTGCACATCAACCATCGACGTGTCATCAATCATAATGCGACCTTGCAGAGGTAAATAAAATCCGATGATAAGGTCAACAATTGTTGTTTTGCCAGCCCCTGATGGGCCAATCAGAACGGTGATTTGATTGGCAGGGCATTCAAAATTTACCCGGTTCAAAACCTGCTTTTCGCCATAAGCGAAACTGACATTCTCAAATCTGATATCGCGTTTTATTTCTGGTTGGACTGCGCCATAGTTTTTTTCGTGTTGGTTTTCAGCGTGAACAATTGTGGCCATCATGCTGCTGTAGGCAGCCGCTGCCATAGTTGAGCCTTGCAGATGCAATTGCACACGTTTGATAATATCAATGACTTGATAAAAAATAATGCCAACAACCAGCATTTCAGCAAGCGGTGTGTGCAACAAAACAACACTCACATAAACGCCCGCCAACACCATGATGGCGCCAAGAATATCCTGCCCATGATAGATAGCATGCGTACTCACCACCATGAGGATCATGGCTCCGCGCAAAACTCCAATGCTCTCGGTGAATGACTCAAGAAAGTGCCCTTGCCTTGCCATGGATTTTAACGGCTTCATATTATTCAGAACATCCTGCACACCGCTGGTGAGATCGTTGGATGTTGCATATTGTTTAACGCTGCTTTCTTGGGCGAGCTTTAGAATGTAGTAAAGTGGAAATGCCAAAGCGGATGTTGCGATTATACAGAAGATCACCAAGTTTCCGGAGATTAAAAAGGCTGTGAACAACAGGCCCAAGCCTGAAATGGATGTCGTCACAAGTTGAGCAACAGACTGATAGGCTGTTCCAGCCATAGCCGCCTGCAACGAAATCATGCTAGCAACTTCACCTGGACGATGATCAACAAAATAAGCCCAGCGCGCATCCATCATCGCGCCTAACAGTTTTGAACGAAGCTTGGTCGTGACTTCGGCAACCGAAATCGCCACATAGCGCATGGCTAAAAACGCGATTGCTGATTTCATTACCAATGAAATTCCGACGAGCAATAGTAAAACTGAGAAAGTCGGAGGCAACCCGGTGAAGCCGATGAACTTTAAAATTGTCTGACCTAGATAGGAATCGGTGTTTCCATCACTGGTACTCAGCTGGCTGGTCAAGGGCACGATCGCACCCATGCTTATCATTTCAGAAATGCTGGCAAATAACATGCACAGCGTCACCGAAATGGGTCGTCCACCTGGAGCCCGCCAGAAAATATCGAAAAATTGTTTGAACATGTTCGTCGGTTGAGGTTCAGCTTAAAGAGAAGCGTTTTATGGCACGTTGCAGTTGCAAAGCAAGGGCGCTTTCTTTGATGCCTAAAAACGACTGGAAGCCGACCGCCACTTGTGGCTCAGCGACCATATCACAAAATTCATCCAAAGCGGCATTTCCTATATCTGCAATATGCCAAGCTGTTTTGCAAAAACTTTCACGTGAGAGTTTCAGTTGATTTCTATCCGCCAAAACACGATCAACATAAAGTCCGTAAAGTGTGTATTCGGACAGGATGAGCTTGCGCCCCAACGCCACTTTCCAATCACGGCCCGATATTTTTTCGATATGGCCGCAAAGGGACTTTACAGTTGAGCTATGCCACGTCACAAGATTTTCGACATAGCTTGGACTGGGGAATGGATTGACGCCCAACCCAAGCTGCTTGGCCGACGCTTCAATATAAGTAGGGTTGGGCGCGTCTTCGCGGGCAAAGCCGTGTTCGGTACTGTAAAATCGAAACTGATTATTTTCGACCAGCAATGACACATCAAAGGGCCGAATAAAAAATACATCTGAATCACAATAGAGCAACCCTTGCTCATTTAACTCAAAAGCCATTTGCAACTTGACCAACTGTTGCACATGCCAACCAATCATAAAGCCTGTTTTAAATGAAAACCAAAGACTGCGACTATTTACAAATGGAATGCGCGTGAGGTGATAGAACGAACGCGGCATAATGGCTTCCATTTCTAAAATGGTGCGATTACCACCTGACAATTTCTGAAAGAGCCCAAGATCAACCGTTTCAACGATAATGTAGTGATGCCAGTTACCCACGACAAACGCGTCTATGCTTTCACAAAGAATTCGGCACCGTTCAAAATCACCTTTATAACTTGGTGTTATGATTGCCCACGTCACTGGAACTGAAACGCTGAGTTCCTGCACCGGTTCAAGCGTCGTTATTTTCACCGGATCGTGAAGTGATAGTTCTTCAGAAATTGTGGTCGCTCCCTGTGAAAGCGGATGAAGTCAGCCCATTTACCAACTTACGATTGTCCGACATCTCAACCAAGGTGTAAAAGCTGACCATTGTGTAACCACAAGCAAAATAAGCATAGATGGGAATCATGGAATAAAACCCATGATTAAAGCAATAAATCGTCAAGAACATAAAACCAACAGCCATGAGAATTTCAATGCCATTCTGGATATTAAAGAGACTCCCTTTATAGGCATTTTTATCGACAACTTTTTGGTCGCCAACAACAACATTTAATTTTGGCGTTCGAACAAAAGGAGTGGCTTTGCCAATCAAGCCTTGAATAACAGCTCTGCCATTGTGGATGCACAGGCCACTGACGATCAACATAAACAAAAACGCACGCACCAAAATACTAAAAGTAGTTTTTTTACTCGATTCAAATTGTCCGTAGGCATGTGCAGTCCAATAGGTGAACATGATGGCTGCGAGTGCCACCACCATCAAAACACTCACAGGCAAGAATGCCCACTCAACGCCGTCACCAAAGATAAATGGATAAATCGCCGCCATGCCGCTGAGAAGCAGCAAGAAGGGAAAAACAAAGCTGTTCAACATATGAAACGAGCCAATAATTTTTGTCAAAATTGGCTGATCTGACGACCATAACATATTCAAAGTTTTGCGACCTGTTTCTGCAGCACCCTTAGTCCATCGAAATTGTTGAGTACGAATGGCACTCATATGTGCGGGTAACTCTGAAGGCGTTGCTATGCCTTCCACAAAGAGAAAATGCCAGCCTTTCAATTGGGCTCTGAAACTCAAGTCCAAATCCTCAGTGAGGCAATCATCTTGCCAGCCGCCCGCTTCGTCAATAGTTTTGCGACGCCACATGCCGGCCGTCCCATTAAAGTTTATAAAACTATGGGCCGCTTGCCTTCCACCTTGCTCAACAGAAAAATGCGCATCAATTGCAAAGGACAAGAGTTTTGTAAGGAGTGAGTAATCCTCGTTCAAATGCGCCCAACGGGTTTGAACCATCCCAATTTTGGGATCATTAAAATAGCCAATAATCTCTTTTACAAAGTTTGAATCTGGTACAAAATCAGCGTCAAAAATAGTAACAAATTCACTGTCATTAAGTGCAAGACCAGCTTGTAATGCCCCGGCTTTATAACCACTGCGATCGACCCGTTTAATATGATCAATCTTCACACCCGCCTTTTGTAATTTAGCAATTAGCTTTGTCGCGATTTCGCTTGTTTCATCGGTGGAATCATCAAGCAGCTGAACTGTCAAAAGTTCACGAGGGTAGTCAATCTTTGAAACCGCGAGCAACAATCTTTCTACGACATAACGTTCATTATAGATCGGCAATTGCAGGAGCACACGCGGCAAAGGTCCTTGCCAATCATGTTCAGGGCCTTTTGCTGATTTATCGCTCTTACTCCGCATATAATAGTAAGCCAGCCAAGCTTGAGACAACGCAAAGAGCAAAACAACTGCTGCAGAAAAAAGGCTAATAGTTTCAATTAAAAATTTCATGAAATCTTTATGATTTATCTGTTGGAGCAAAAGTGCAAATACGTGCCACTTTAATAAACTTCAAAACAAAAATGTTCATTTTAGGCCCCCCTTAAAATACCGTATCGATTTGGCTTCGACATGAGTCGCATTAATGATTAAACATCCAGCTGTCAATTCAACCAGCCGTAGTTTCAAGGGATCAATAGTGGCGAAATCAGGGCATTTCTCAATCGGTAGCTATTATGTACTTGGGGCAGCTTTCAAACCCATGCGCAACACTTTTTTATACGTAATACTGCTGCTAGAAATTGTCCGAATAAAATTGGTGTGGACTCTCGCAGTTCATCAACCTCATCCGGTGATGACAATACTGAAATACCTTGGTCAGTGGCTCCCATTCTATATGGGCATGGCGTTACAAATTTCACTGGCCGTCGGATTGATGTTTGGCTTGGCCAGAATTATCCGCAGCCGAGAGCTCGATGCCATGCAAGCCCTTGGATACAGCTGGCTTCAACTCTTAACGCCTGTATTCACTCTCACTCTTGCGGTTATGTTGAGTGTATTTTTTATCGTTGGCTGGCTACAACCGTTGGCACTCTATTATTCCAAAGTGTTCATCCATGACATAGAACAGACCTCAGCCTTGATGACCGATGGGCGCGATCTTTTTACCGTTGATGGAAGAAAGACAGTATTGTTAGATAATATTTCGCGAGATGGAAAGTTATTTTCTCGGGTATTTATCTACGAAAATTTTCCAGATTCTAAATCTGTAACAACAGCAGGAAGTAACGGCAAATTGCTTGGTAGTGGTGAACTCGCCAGCCAATCATATCTGGTGCACTCAGTAGACATTATGGAAGTGCTCTACAACTCTAACAGTCAAATTCCAAAATCACACACACTGACACATGCCACTGACGTGAAGGGCCCGTTGAATGAAGTGAGCAGCAAAATATTTAGAACGCGCGGTGAAAGCGAATACGAGTGGACAATGACTGAATTGCTCGCCAGCGAGAGCGAAACATTACCTTCCATTGAAAAGACTAAGCGTTTTGCGGAACTCAATTATAGATTGGCACAACTCATTTTCATTTTGTTGGTCCCTTTTATTGCAGTGGTTGTCATTGTTGAGCCGAAGCGAAATCCGGGGCCGTTTCGTTTTTTGATAGGCCTTCTCATTGTCCTTGGTTTCAATCAATACTTAAGTATGGCAACTTCGTTTTCGCGGGGTGATATTTTACCGCCTTATCTCACCCTGTGGTTGCCCCTGCTTGTGATGGGCATCTTTTTTCTCACACAATTTTGGCGGTTGACCAGTAAGCCGTCATTTATGACTGCACGTTGAGTTGTATGAAAGTTGGACGGGGAAACTGAAATATTATCAATTTTTCCATAGCAAACATTGCAGCTACTGGTCTAAACAACGTGCAGTAAGGAATAACTTTATTCGTGTTCAGAATTGTTGATCGCTATGTTTTGCGCCAGATCTTGGTGCCGCTTGCTGCAGCCTTGTTGATCAGTTTGCTCATGCTTCTGGCTGGGCGAATGTTGGGGTTCCTCGACGTCACCCTAGGGAAAAAAAACTCCTTCACCGCTGTGTTTAAAATGTTGGCTTATCTCACTCCAAATTATTTGGGTTTAGCCGTTCCAGCAGCACTCTATATCGGAATCCTTTTTGGGTTTAACCGCATGTCGAAAACCCATGAGCTCGACGCTATGTTGGCCTCAGGTATTGGACTTAATCGTCTATTTCGGCCTGTCCTAACACTCTCGTTTTTACTCATGGTATGTAATCTGATCGCAATTGGATGGATGCAACCCTACGGGCGCTATTCCTACCGATCGGTTATTTATACCCTCACGAATGTCGACGCTTTTGATTTGGCCAAAGAAGGAATATTCATGAAGGCGGGACCACGAATTTTTATTGTTGACCGACTGAGTCAAAGTGAAAATCGGTTCGACCGACTATTTATATTCGAGGATAGAGGACAAATGTCAGGTTCGGAAACCATCACTGCCAATAGTGGTCGCCTGATCAACGGCAATGGTCAAGCTGCACCGGTATTGCGCATGGAGGTGAGTAAGCGTTTGCGGTTAAGTCAGTACCCTAATTTTTCGGCTTCCGAAGTTCCGCAAACAGCAATAACTGCCGATGCGCAATCCGCAGATTTTCCGCTGGATCAAGTTGCGGCAAATGTATTCAGGCCACGAGGCACTGACGAACGCGAATTGACACTGTGGGAATTATTCAAGCGTCAGAGCGATCCACCAAAGGCATCATCGCTCAACCTTATGAAGGCCGAATTTCATAACCGTATTCTGAAAATTATAGCCATACCAATGCTGGCTATTCTTGCCCTTCCCTTTGCGTTGAGTCGCGGTCGTAATCCCGACGCATATCGATTTGGAATTGCATTATTGCTTTTGATTGTCTTCAACGTTGTGATTGAACAGGGAACACTTGCCACCAGTCTTTCAGGAATATCGCCTTTGCTCAGTATGTGGGGGCCATTTCTATTTTATCTCAGTTTTGCGTTTTGGCGATTTTGGTTGGCGTGTTTTAGTTTGAGCGGCAACGCCACAAATCCAATTTCTGAATTTGTGGCGTGGGCTTCGTCCAAATTGCGACGCCGTATTGAGGCTTAATTATTCCGCTGCCTGTTGGTTAAGGGTGGGAGCTTTCGCATATTTCACTTTTGCTTTTGTAAACATAGCCAATAAGTTTTTGGCAGCGACATCATAAGCAGCACCATCATCCCAACTGGTGCGTGGGTTAAGCACAGAATCTTCAACGCCTTCAACATGAAGTGGCACCGCAAAGCCAAAGTTTTCATCTTGCCGTATGGCTACATCGTCAAGACCGCCTGAAATGGCAGCGTGCAGAAGGGCCCTCGTTGTGGAAAGCGCCATGCGCTTGCCAACGCCGTAAGCACCGCCTGTCCAACCTGTATTCAGCAAGAAGCAGCGCGTGTTATGCTTGGCCATCAGCTCTTTTAACAAGTCTGCATAGACTTGAGGGTGGCGCGGCAGAAAAGGAGCACCAAAGCAGGCTGAAAACGTGGCCTCGGGCGTTTTCACACCGCGCTCGGTACCAGCAAGTTTTGCCGTATAGCCCGCTAAGAATTGTTGCATCGCTTCATCGGGATTAAGTTTGGCAATGGCGGGCAAAACACCAAAGGCATCAGCCGTCAGCATGATAATTGTTTTGGGGGCTGGCCCCCGACGGGTGCTGCTAGCATTGGCAATGGCTGAGAGCGGATAGGCTGCCCGCGTGTTTTCAGTGAGGCTTGAATCGCTCAAATCGAGTTTGCGCGAAACTGGGTCCAAAACCACATTTTCGAGAACAGCGCAAAATTGATGGGCCGCTTTGAATATATCCGGTTCAGCCTTTTCTGAGAGGTTGATCACTTTTGCATAGCAGCCGTTTTCAATATTGAAAACGCCAGCTTCACCCCAACCATGTTCATCATCACCAATCAAGGTGCGGGTCGGATCTGCTGACAGGGTCGTTTTTCCGGTACCAGAAAGACCAAAGAAAATCGTTGTGTCACCTTCACTGCCTACGTTGGCTGAGCAATGCATGGGCAACACATGAGCGGCAGGCAAGATGTAATTCAAAACCGTGAACACCGCCTTTTTAATTTCTCCAGCATAGAGTGTGCCGCCAATCAACACGAGATTGTTTTTGAGATCAAAAGCAATGACAGTGCTGCTATTGGTGCCGTGACGAGCAGGGTCAGCTTTGAAACTTGGCAGATTAATAATCGTCAACTCAGCCTCAAAAGCCGCGCCAACATCAACGGTTTTCAGGAGGTGGCGCATAAATAATGCATGCCAAGCTTTTTCAGTAATGACACGTGTAAGTAAACTGTGGGCGGGATCAGCACAGGCCTCCAAGTCTTGCACGAAAAGTGATTTCATGCGGGCATGAGCCATAAAGTCAGCCTTGAGCGTTTCAAAGTGGCCACGACTCATTGGTTGGTTATTATCCCACCACACACTGTGACTGGTAGATTCATCAAGTACGATAAATTTGTCTTTAGGGCTGCGGCCAGTATGGGTGCCAGTCAGCGCAACCAGCGCGCCGCTCTCGGCAACCTGCACTTCATCACCCGAAATTGCAGCCTGATACAGTGTTGCCTCGTTATCATTCCAAGACAGTGAACGCATCCACCGAAGACCAAGTGCTGCCAATTCTACTTGGATGAGCGGGGTGTGCAAAGACGGTTCAGGCATAGCATTCATAGCGGTTCCTCCAGCGAAGAAGGCTACTATGATGAGATTAACAAATGATGTAAAGATAAATTTACATCATTTAAATATGTGTTCGCACCTTATTTTTTGACTAAATAACATCATTATATTCGATAAAATTCTTGTGCTGTGATCCTAAAAATTTGCGCTGTATGCTTCGGGGCCACGAGTTGAACCACTGTTTCATGCCATTTTTCATAACTACCATTGAGTTCCAGAACGGGCCAATCTGAACCCCACATCACGCGATTTGCGCCGAAACTCTCAATCACGTGCTTAACATAGGGTTCTAAAGCAACAGCATTCCAGCCAACCGCAGCTTCGGTCGCCAATCCAGAAAGTTTGCAGAAGGCGTCCGTCGTCGCTGCAATTTTTGTAATCCCCTCGGCCCAATCATCATAGTCCGCGTCCCTAATTTTCGGCTTCATGCAATGGTCAATCACCACGCGCATTGTAGGGTAACGATCAAACAAGCGTTGGAAAGGTTCAATATGAAGCGGAAATCCAAGTGCATCAAAAGTGAGATCAAGGTCGATGATCGCATCAAAGGCCCATTGCACGTCTTTACGGTGCATCCATTCGGGGTCAGGTAAATCTTGGATCATCGGTCGTAGGCCGGAAAACTTTGGATGATTTGCGAGACGTTGCAATTGCCGCAAATCCTCGCGGCTTTCAAAATCTATCCAACCAACAACTTTGCCGACAAAGTCAGTCGCATCCGCCAGCCCCAGCATATATTCGGTTTCATTCACTGTCGGAGCGCCTTGCACTAAAACCGTGCGGTCAATGCTAAAAGCTTTTAAGTGCGGCTCAAGATCGAGTGGCAAAAACGGTTTACGCAAATGGTCCAAACCAGCCCTGCCCATCCAGCCATAATCACCCCGCGCAGGTGACCAAAAATGTTGGTGTGCATCGATTTTCATTTTGGCACAGGCGAAAGAGAATCCAACAGCCCTTGCACTTTTAGATCACGCCACAGCACCTTAGGAAGAGTTGCAGATACGGTTTTTACGTTGAGCGCCACTTGCTTGGGCGTCACAGCGCCAGGAATGACCGAAACCACTGTCGGGTGATGCAAAGGAAACCGCAAAGCGGCCTCTGACAATTTTACTTTGTGAGCTTTACACACCGCTTCAATCTTGCGTACTCGCTCGAGGATGGATTTAGGTGCCGGATCATAATTATAATATGCGCCGGGCTTTGGCCCGGTGGCGAGAATGCCGGAATTATAAGGCCCACCCAATACAATGCCGATGCCGCGTTCTTTACACAGTGGCAAAAATGACTTCAAAGCTTCCTGCTCCAAAAGCGTGTAACGCCCAGCTAACAGAAATAGATCAAAATCACCTGCGTTGGCCAAAGTCTCGCACACTTGCCATTCATTGACACCGGCACCAAAAGCTTTGATCACTTTCTCATCGCGCAGTTTCGTGAGCGCCTTATAGCCACCTGCCATCAATGTCTTAACATGTGTATCCCGCGTTTCTGCGCTGCCATGTGTGAAAACATCCACGTCATGCACAAATACAATATCAATGGCATCAAGCCCCAAACGTTCCAGCGACGCGTCAAGTGAGCGCATTACGCCATCGTAGGAGTAGTCAAACCTCTCGCGGCGTGTCGGTGTATTAAAAAATTTGCCAATGCCTGTGCGTTGATCAACAGCACAAACATCCAAGAGACGACCTACTTTTGTCGAGATTACGTAATCTTTGCGTTTTTTATCGCGCAAAAAATGATTTAGCCGTGTTTCTGAAAGTCCCAACCCGTAGAGCGGAGCTGTATCAAAATAACGAATGCCAAGCTTCCAAGCGGCTGATAGAGTGGCTTGTGCTTCACTTTCAGTAATGGCCTTATAGAGATTACCCAGTGGTGCCGCACCAAAACCAAGCTCGGTAAAAGAAATAGTTGCACCCGATGGTGCCTTGAAGTTTCGCTTTTTCATATTATCCTACAATAATACATTTTAAGGAAAGCCAGTATCACCATGACTGCATCTCTAACTCAAGCCCCCGCACTGTTGCGCCTGAATGAAAGCGACAATATTTTAGTGAGTACCCGCATTGTTGAGAAAAATGAGGTTCCGGCTGAAGGTGTTTTGGCAACTACCCGCATCATGCGTGGTCATAAAATGGCATCCACTGCTATTGCCAAAGGGTTGCCCATCCGAAAATTTGGCCAAATCATCGGGTTTGCGAAAACTGATATTGCAGCAGGCGACTGGGTGCATGAGCACAATGTGGAAATGGGAGCTCTTTCGCATGACTACGCCTATGCGCAAGGCGCAATTCCTGCTGTCATGCTGCCTGAAAAAGACCGCGCGACCTTCCAAGGTTTTCGCCGCAAAAACGGAAAAGTAGGCACTCGCAACTATATTGGCATTATGACATCGGTGAATTGTTCGGCAACGGTCGCCACTTTCATAGCCCAAGAAATCAATCGCTCCGGCATTCTGAAAGATTATTCGAACATTGATGGTGTAGTCGCTCTCACACAAGATAATGGCTGCGTGATTGATTATCGTGGCGTGATTTTTGATATCTTCAAGCGCACCGCTTGGGGCTATGCCACCAATCCCAATATGGGCGGCGTGATGATGGTGGGCCTCGGTTGTGAAGGCTTCCAAATTCCTCGCTTTAAGCAGGCCTATAATGTGGAAGAGGGCGATACCTTCCGCACCATGACCATTCAAGAAACAGGGGGTACACGCAAAACCGTGGCCGCTGGTGTGGAGGCTGTGAAAGCCATGTTGCCAGCAGTGAATGCCCAAAGACGCGAAACCTGCTCAGCCTCCGAACTTATACTAGCCTTACAATGTGGTGGCTCCGATGGTTATTCTGGCATCACGGCTAATCCAGCTTTGGGCATGGCTGTTGATATGCTGGTCCGCCATGGCGGCACCGCAATCCTCTCTGAAACGCCAGAGATTTATGGTGCAGAACATTTGCTGACTCGCCGTGCAGCCACCAAAGAAGTGGGCGAAAAACTTGTCGAAATTATCAAGTGGTGGGAAGACTATACAGCCCGCAATAATATGGAGATGAATAACAATCCTTCTCCTGGCAATAAACTCGGCGGTTTAACCACCATCTTAGAAAAGTCATTGGGCGCAACCGCCAAGGGTGGCAGCACCCCCATGAATGCCGTTTATCGCTATGCCGAACCCGTGACCGCCAAGGGCTTCGTGTTTATGGACACACCGGGCTATGATCCGGTCTCTGCAACGGGCCAAGTGGCGGGTGGTGCCAATATTATGTGCTTCACCACGGGTCGAGGCTCAGCCTATGGCAACAAGCCCTGCCCGTCCATTAAGCTCGCTACAAATTCAGATATTTATCGCCGCATGGAAGAAGATATGGATATCAACTGTGGTGACATTGTTGAAGGGGTTTCGCTGGAAGCCAAAGGCCAACAAATCTTCGATACGATTTTGCGCACCGCATCGGGCGAAAAAACTAAATCTGAGGCCTTGGGTTATGGCGATAATGAATATGTGCCATGGTATGTGGGGGCCGTAATGTGATCAAGGCTCAGCCATGATTGCACCATGATTAAAGGCAAAAATCTCGGGCCACTGCACTTAACCATTCACCAAGGGATGCAGTGCTAGAACGCATCCGACTTGGGGACATCTAATGGGTATTTTTGGCGGCGGTAAAAAGCAAAAAGGTCGAGCACGGGCCGAGCCGCAGCTATTTTCAACCGTCACCCGCAGCACCCGTGGTCCTGAACCAAAAAGGCGCAAGCGTTCAATACTCGGTCGCCTCTTTGGATTTTTTCTTGTGCTGGGATTCTGGGGCGCTGTTGCTGGTGGCTTAGGATTTGCTTATATTTGGTTCTCCCTTGATCAGCGTGGATTATTACAGATTCCACAACGCCAACCCGGCATTATGGTTTTGGCTTCAGATGGCACGGTGCTGTCCGAACAAGGGGCATTTTTTGGTGATGCCGCCCGCATGGCCGATTTGCCAGACTATGTGCCCAATGCCGTAATCGCCATTGAAGACCGTCGGTTCAGAAGTCACTATGGGGTTGACCCCATTGGATTAACACGGGCGATTTTTCGCAATATTTCCGCTGGGCGCATGGTGCAAGGCGGCTCCACACTGACGCAACAGCTCGCTAAAAATCTTTTTCTAACTCCAGAGAAAACGGCCACTCGCAAAGCGCAAGAAGCTGTTCTGGCGATTTGGCTTGAATCAAAATTCAGCAAAGACGAAATTCTTCAGCTCTATTTGAACCGGGTTTATTTTGGCTCAGGCGCTTACGGCATCGAACAAGCCGCGCATGTCTATTACAACAAACCAGCATCCGACCTTTCAATCATGGAAGCGGCTGCGCTGGCTGGTGTTTTAAAAGCGCCAACAAATTATAGCCCTTCCAAAAAACCTGAAGAATCTGCAGCCCGCGCCAAACTGGTTATCAATGCGATGGTGCAGGAAGATTTCATCAGCGTTGAAGACGGCCAAAACGCCGTTGACGCACCCACCAGTGTGGTCACTGGTGATTATATCCCGGCAAAACAATACGCGGTGGACTGGATCAATGATCAGTTGCCGCTGCTTGTTAAAGACTACGATCAATCCATCGTTATTGAAACCACGATTGATCCCAATATTCAAAATTCTGCTGAACGGTCTTTGCGGAAACGCTTGAGTGAAAATGGAAAAAAATTGAACGTCAGCGAGGGTGCTGTCGTTGTGATGGATGGTTCGGGTGCTGTCACCGCCATGGTCGGCGGGCGCTCCTATAAAAAGAGCCAATACAACCGAGCAACAAAAGCCAAACGCCAACCCGGTTCAGCATTCAAGCCTTTTGTCTATCTCACAGCGTTTGAACATGGCTACACTCCAGATTCAGTTGAGGTCGATGAGCCCATTCAAATTGGCGGCTGGTCCCCTGAAAATTACAAACAAAGATATCAGGGACCCGTGACACTTGAAAAAGCCTTTGCTGAATCAATCAACTCTGTGGCAGCCAAACTGGCTCTCGCCGTTGGCCCGGCCAATGTGGCCGCCACAGCCGAACGCCTCGGCATCACGTCGGCTCTGGGACATGATGCTTCGATTGCACTAGGCACATCCGAAGTCACACCTTTAGAACTCACAGCGGCCTTCGTTCCTTTCGCCAATGGTGGCACTGCGGTGCAGCCCTATGTCGTGCGGCGTATTTCCACCCGCAACGGAAGGCTATTATATGAGCGCGCCGGTGATGGTTTGGGCCATGTGATTGATGATAACGTTTTGGGGGAGATGAACCGCATTTTCCGCGCTGTGGTGCGTGAAGGCACAGCGACAAAGGCGCAGTTTGGAGATTTCGATATTGGTGGCAAAACTGGCACCAGCCAAGATTACCGCGATGCCTGGTTTGTGGGCTTCACACCTTACATCGTGACAGGTGTGTGGATGGGCAATGATGACAATAGCCCCACCAAAAATGTGACGGGCGGATCACTTCCAGCCCAAGTCTGGCGCGATGTTATGGAGCCTGCTCATGCCGGTTTTGCGCCAGCCTCATTACCAGGTTCTGTTGCCCCAGTGGCAGCTCCGCAAGACGTATCAGATCAAGTGATTATGTCTGAAGCGGATAGTCAACAACAGCAAGAAGTGAATATTGCCCCTGTTCAAAAGCCAAAACCAAAAAAGAAAAAATATCTCTTCGACTATTTGTTTGGAAGAAACTAAGCGCCTCTAATTTGATAGCGATGCAACTCGCGACCATATAAGCGCAACCAGTTCCGCGACTCTTTCGCGTTTTTGCAATGAGCCAAAACCAATCGCCAAAACCGTGGGCCATGATTCATTTCAAGAAGATGAGCCACTTCATGGGCTGCCACATAATCCAGCACATGCGGTGGCGCCAAAATCAATCGCCACGAATAGGAAAGATCACCACCGGATGAACATGAACCCCAACGGGTCTGCTGGTCGCGTAAAGTCAGTCGTCGAAATTTAGCGCCCATTGCTGCTGCATATAAGTGCGAGGCTTGCGTAAGTTCACGTTTGGCTTGGGCCTTCAACCAATCTTGTAGCCGACGCGGCACGTGAGCTGCATCACCCGGCACCACAATATTTTCGCCATCAATTGAAACCACACCACGCTTGCCGCCAGTGGCCTTTATGTTGTGAAGCGTTCCTTGAAACAAAACCGATTGACCATCGCTCAAACTCACCACGGGAGCGCGGGCCTCCATAGTTTTTGAAATCCAGTCTTTCGAACTTTCGGCAAAGCGCAGAGCTGATGCCTCACTGGCGCGCGGCGGCAAAGTCATCACCACGCCAGAACCATCCGGCGTCAAACGCAATACCATGCGACGACACTGCGCATTGCGCCGGAACGTGAGAGCCACATCCACGCCATTAATTGTGATGACTTTGGGCGCAAGCTTTGGCACGGGGCGCAAAGCCTGAAGACCGCGAAGTAGATTGATCATTAGCCCTGAGCGTTTAGGAAGCTTACGATTTTTGGAGCCACTTCAGCACGAAATTTCGAACCCGAAAACACCCCATAATGACCCACACCCATTTGCAAGTGATGGAGCTTTTTTGAAGACGGAATGTTAGAGCACAAATCATGTGCAGCCTCGGTTTGGCCGATTCCTGAAATATCATCGCGCTCACCTTCAATGGTCATCAAGGCCGTGTTCTTGATAACAGAAGGATCAATCTTTTCGCCACGATGCACATAAGTGCCATGCGGCAGATCATGGTAGACAAACACTCGGTCGATGGTTTGTAGATAGAACTCAGCAGTGAGATCCATCACCGCCATATATTCATCATAGAACGCTTCTTGCTTTTCAGAATCAATCTCTTCACCATCGACGAGGTTGCGATAAAGATCGCGGTGCGCCTTCATGTGGCGGTCAGCATTCATCGCAAGAAAACCACCCAGCTGCATAAAGCCCGGATAGACTTCGCGGCCCACGCCAGCATGAGGGCCAATCACCTTCATAACGACATTCTGGCGGAACCAATCTGACCCTTTTTCTTCAGCCAGTTTATTGACAGCCGTTGGGCTGCGGCGCGTATCAATAGGTCCACCCATCAAAACCATACTGAGCGGAACCAACGCATCATTCTTAGCGCTCATTAATGAAACTGCGGCCATCACTGGCACCGAAGGTTGGCAAACAGCCATCACATGCGCGCGGGTTTTCAAATGGTGCAATATCGAAATCACAGTATCGGCATAATCGTCGAGGTCAAACAATCCGGCCTCGACAGAAATATTACGGGCATCAACCCAGTCCGTGACGTAAACGTCATAATGGGGGAGCATCGCTTCAACCGTGCCGCGCAACAATGTTGAATAATGGCCAGACATGGGTGCCACAAGCAGCAACTTGGTCTGCGGCTTCAGTTTAACTTCAATGTCTTTGCTGAAATGCAATAATTTGCAGAAGGGCGTTTGCCAAACCACGTTTTCATAAATTGCAACATCTTGTCCATCGATGAATGCAGAGGAGATATTGAATTGAGGTTTTTCAAAGCGTCGTGTCGCGCGTTCAAACATGCTCAGGCCCGCAGCTGCAGTGCGCCCAAATTGTGTTGTTGCGAAAGGGTTGGCAGAATTTTGCCAGAAGGCCAAACCAGCATGTGCCGCAAAGCGAAAGGGCTGCATTGCGAAATGGTTCATCTCATAAAATGGATAAAGCATATTTTGGTCCTGACTACGCATCAACATGAATGGCACCTCTTAAGAATTCGAAAATATTAGATGGCCCCCGAAGCCAAGATTTATAAGTGTAGCACCTTTTCTAAGTCTTCTGCCAAGGCCTTTGCATCAGTGGAATAAGTAAAATGTTTCAAGAACTTACCATCAGGCCCCATGACATAGAGGATGGATGAGTGATCCATTTCATAATCTTTCGGGTCATCTGGGTTCGGCACTTTCTTGTAAAACACATGATAGGCGCGCGCCATGACGGCCACCTGTTCAGGCGAACCCGTGAGACCTTGTAGGCGCTTATCGAAGTTGGAAACATAAGTCGCCATCACGTCTGGCGTATCGCGGTCAGGATCAACTGAAACAAATATCGGTGTAATTTTATCAGCATCTGCACCCATTTGCGCGAAAGCCGCCGTCATCACTTGTAGTTCCGTTGGGCAAACATCTTTGCAAAACGTGAACCCAAAAAACACCAACGTGTATTTTCCAGCGTAAGTTTTATCACTGACAGTTTCACCTTTTTGGTTGACCATCGTAAATGGCCCACCAATCAAGGCCGTGCCAGAACCTTTGGGCCCATCACTGCGTAATGTGAGCGACAGCACCGCAGCAACCACCGCAAGGATGATCATGGTGCTAGCGAAAATGAGTTTCGGCCGTGACGGCAGGAGAGAGCTGTTTTGCATTGTGAAAAAGACTATACGGTGAATTACAACGATATAACTGAGACAAAATGACCTTCTCTGAATCATTCCGTAATTCACCTGAAACCCAAGGCATAGGCTTATTGCGCTTACGCACTTTGGTGCGGCTACGATGGTTGGCGGTGATCGGGCAATCCATTGCGATATTTGCCGTGCATTTCATGCTGGGTTTTAAAGTGCCACTCGGGCCCTGCCTTGCTATTATTGCACTCAGTGCATGGCTTAATATTTTTCTAACTTTGCGGTGGCGTGGCGGGCAAAGATTGGCCTCGCGTCCCGCAGGATTGCTTTTGGGTTATGATGTGTTGCAACTGGCCAGCCTTCTCTATCTCACAGGCGGCATGGAAAACCCATTTGCATTTTTGTTTTTGGTGCCGGTCACCGTTTCTGCAACGTCATTGCCGATCACTTGGACATTGGGATTGGCTCTCCTTGCATTTGGTTGCTCCAGTTTTCTGGCTGTCATCCATCGACCCTTACCGTGGATCACCGATCAAGCCTTTAGCCTACCGCCCACTTATATTGCAGGCATGTGGGCTGCTTTGATTTGCGGCACGGTATTCTCTGCCATCTATGCGCGGCGCATTGCCGAAGAAGCGCGACTCATGTCGAGCGCGCTTTCCGCAACAGAAATGGTGTTGGCTCGAGAGCAACGTTTGTCAGCCTTAGATGGCTTGGCGGCCGCTGCAGCCCATGAACTGGGCACTCCGCTGGCCACTATCGCCTTAGTGGCAAAAGAACTAAAACGCGAAGTTGCCAAAACCTCTCCACATATCGAAGATATAGATTTGCTGATTAGCCAAGCGGCGCGGTGTCGTGAAATTCTTAAGAGGCTCGCGGTCCCAGAACAGCTGTCAGATGATGTTTATCAACAAGTCACCCTGCACGCGATGTTAGAAGACTTGGTAGCGCCTTTGCGTGGGTCTGATGTGGCCATCACCATTCATGCGGAAGCTAACGACGACAAAGGGCTATCACCAGAACCCGTATTCTTGCGAAATCCTGCCATCACCTATGGCGTTGGCAATTTGTTGGAGAACGCCATTGATTTTGCCGTCAGTGCCGTTGATGTCAAAGCCCGCTGGAATGCTGGCAACGTAACACTCACAGTGGCCGACGATGGTCCTGGATTTGATCAGGCTATCTTTGATCAGTTAGGCGATCCCTTCGTGACAACGAGGCCTGGTTACGGTGCAGATGTGCAACTGGAACCCGGCCAACATGATGGCATGGGCCTCGGATTATTCATTGCCAAAACTCTGCTGGAGCGTTCTGGAGCAAGTGTCTCGCTTGCCAATCGCAAACACCCTCTTCAAGGTGCTGTTATTCAGATTAACTGGCCCCGCGCCCAAGTCGATATCATCAAAGCATAGACCGTGATCCAAGTTCCGTATAAAGACCATGACCAACATGACCCAACCTGCTGATAAGACCCTTCTGCTTGTCGATGACGACAAGCCTTTCCTCACCCGCCTTGGCCGCGCCATGGAAACACGGGGCTTTGCCGTGCGCTTGGCTGACACCGTGGCCGAAGGCATTGCCGAGGTGCGCAAAGAAGCCCCCGGCTATGCTGTGGTCGATTTGCGTCTGACCGATGGCAACGGCCTGGACGTGATCGAAGCCCTCCACGCCACAAGACCCGATGCGCGCGTGGTGGTGTTGACGGGTTACGGCAACATCGCAACCGCTGTAACGGCTGTGAAGCTTGGCGCTATCGATTATCTGGCTAAGCCGGCGGATGCTGATGCCGTGTATGGTGCTCTGACTGGTGACACTGATGCCCGCACCGCATTGCCCGACAATCCAATGTCGGCAGACCGGGTGCGCTGGGAACACATTCAACGGGTGTTTGAACTGTGCAGCCGCAATGTGTCTGAAACCGCAAGACGCCTCAACATGCACCGCCGCACACTGCAGCGGATACTTGCCAAGCGCGCTCCTAAATAGATTAGGTGACAACGTGCCCGACAAAGGGCAATTCGCGGAATTGGTGGCTCATGTCCATGCCGTAACCGACCACAAACAGATCAGGGCAATCAAAGCCTCTGAAATCTGCCTTTATGTTGGCAGCGAGATGGCCAGGCTTATCTAGCAAAACGCAAGACCGAACCGATTTAGCACCCCGCGCCGCCAACAAATCCTTGGCAAATGCGAGAGTGCGACCTGATTCGAGAATGTCATCAATAAGCAAAACATCACGGTCTTCGACGATTGATTCAATATCGCGCAAAACATCCACTTTACCAGAAGACGTGGTTGCGGCGCGGTAACTGGCCAGAATCATAAAATCAACTTCGGGCGATAACCCGGCATGGTGCATGGCGCGGATCAAATCAGCCGCGAAAATAAAACTGCCTTTAAGAACTGGAATGACCAAAAGCTTATGCGGCTTGGTTGCAGCGATTTCCGTGGCCAAAACGGTGATGCGCTTGGCAATCTCAGTTTCAGAAAAAAGGACATCAATACGATGCCCGTCAATGGTGATGGTGCTCATGGATTAGTATTTGAGCGTATTTCGTCGGGATGTGCAAAGCGAATTTCAAGATTTTTGGATAATTCTGGTGCTGCAGCCACCCGCGTTACAAAACTGGTTGTCTCCCCGGGACGCAATGGCCGCGAGGCCGTGTCCAGCGTCCAGCTGTAAAGTTCTTTGGCTGCATCATCCTTCAATCCGAAGCGCAGCCATGGAATTTTACGAATATCCGCAGTGGAATTGCTAATTTCGCCTTTTATCATCAGCACACGAGCCCCATTGATGATTTTATGTTCCTGTTCGACGTGGCGAATATCGAGACCAAAAATATTTACGTCATAACCTAACGTATCATAGGCTCGGATAAAGATGGGAGCCGCTGAAACAACGGTCTCCGGCATAAAGGCCGCCGCCGTAAATGGTGCCAATACAAAGATACAAAGAGATGCCCAGCCACTGATTCGCTTCATTCGAGTTTTGCGCTTGGCTGCAAATTCTTCCTGCGCACTACGGGCCGCTTCGACCAAACGCTGCACATCAAAGTCGGGTTCTTCGCGATGATTGATAACCCGAGCAACGGCGCGCGATGGCATGTCTATGACCGATAACATTGGCAGCTCTTTCCAGCGATGTCCGCAATTGCTGCAGGTGATGGTGAGCGGCGATGCGCTCTGGCGATGTTCCGCCAGATCAAAGCGCGATGTACAGGTGGGGCAGCTGACAATCATGTTTCGAACAAAACCAATTTATTTAAAACAGAGGCTAACAGCGATTACGGTTAATGGACGGTTAAGGCCCTTGCTGCAAAGCTGCAATCAAGACTGAAGGGAGACAGGTTTTTGATTGAGTTGCAGGGCGTGGGGCTTCGCTATGGCGATGGCCCGGAAATTTTGAAGGATGTAAGCTTCAGAATGGAACAAGGCGATATGCGCTTTTTGACTGGCCCTTCTGGTGCTGGAAAATCATCCTTGCTGCGCTTATTGTTCCTCGCGTTAAAGCCCAGCCGCGGTCATATGACCTTGTTCGATCAAAATACGGCTATCCTAAATCGCAGTGAAATATCGCCTTTGCGCCGCCGCATTGGTGTGGTGTTTCAAGATTTCAGACTGCTCAACCATCTCACAACATTTGATAATGTGGCACTGCCCCTTCGCGTGATCGGACAGAATGTTGAGAGTTACCGTCAGGACGTACTCGATCTCTTGGATTGGGTCGGCCTCAAAGAGCAAGCCCACGCGTTTCCAGAAGTTCTATCAGGTGGAGAAAAACAGCGCGCCGCCATCGCCCGCGCTGTGATTGCCAAACCTGAAATTCTTCTGGCTGATGAGCCCACTGGTAACGTTGACCCCGTTCTAGCCAAACGCCTGCTGCATCTTTTTTTAGAGCTCAATCGCCTTGGCACAACGGTGTTTTTGGCCACCCATGATGAGGCCCTGGTCAAGCAAGCCCGAAAACCAGCACTGCGACTTGAAGCTGGACAATTGCGAGCGGCATGATGGATAAGCCCGGCCCTATTATTCCTTCTGAAGCAGCACCGTTGCGTAACCTCATCGTGACCATGACAGTAATGTGTTATTTGGCTTGCCTTGCCATTGGTGCCTTGGTTTTGATCAATCGCGCTGTAGACGGCTGGACTCGGGGTCTCTCACGCGAGGTTACTGTGCAGCTGCGGCAAGTTCAAAAAATGGATATGGAAGCTGAATTGCAAAAAGCAGTTACGCTTCTGCAATCAACGTCGGGTGTAATGTCAGCGGAACCCTTGCCGCGCGAAGCAGGCCTAAAATTATTGGAACCATGGTTGGGCAGCACCAACCTTGAGGAGCTCCCAATCCCACGCTTGATCCGTGTCACCATCGATGAAAATCATCAACCAGATTTTGTGAAACTCGACAAAACTCTCAAAGGCAGTATCAAAGGCGCCAGTCTCGACACCCATCGTCGTTGGGAAGCCGAACTCACGCGCATGGCTCACACGCTTTCGCTTTTATCCTATGTCATTTTGGCTCTTATTTGCACTTCGGCAATTGCGATGGTTATCTTTGCTGCACGATCAGTTCTTGACGCAAATCGTGAGGTTGTTGATGTGTTGCATCTCGTGGGTGCAAAGGATGGATATATCGCGCGGCAGATTGACAGGCGGTTTATGATCTCCGGCCTCATCGCTGGCCTGATAGGAATTGCTTTGGCTTTGCTCACTTTCTTTGGGCTTGGCCTTTCTGGAAATGTGGAGAACAATTCCGTGGCCGCTGCCAGCTATAGTTTGCTTTTTGCGCCTATAGGCACAAGTTTTTGGACTTATGGGGCGTTGCTGGTGGTTCCAATTGTTGCCACATCGATTGCCCTATTGAGCGCTAGATTGACTTTGATGCGCATGTTAAAATCGACGGCATGATTGCAATCCGCTCTTTAATTTTCAACGTCTTGTTCTACTTGAACCTCACTTTGTTTTTAGTGCTGGGATTCTGGTTTTTCTTCACACCGCGCAAATGGTCGATTCGCGCTTTGCAAACGTGGGCGCGTTCTTCCACTTGGTTATTGCGGGTGATTTGCGGAACCAAGATGGAAGTGCGAGGGGCGCAGCACATTCCCCAAGGCCCTGCTATGATTGCCGGCAAGCACCAATCATTTTGGGAAACATTTGCAATTTTGCCGCTGTTCGATGACCCGTGTTTTGTTTTAAAAAAGCAGCTGACCTATATTCCTCTCTTCGGTTGGTTTTGTTTGAAATTCAAAATGATCGCCGTCGATCGTAGTGCTGGCAGCACGGCGCTTCGTGATCTTATTGCCCGTGCCAAAGAGGAAGTTATTCGTCCGCGCCAAATTATCATTATGCCCGAAGGCACAAGGCGTGCCCCTGATGATCCACCAGATTATAAGTCAGGCGCTGCAGCACTTTATAGTCAGTTGAATGTTCCGTGTGTGCCGTTTGGTTTAAATGCAGGTCTGTTCTGGCCACGGCGTAAATTTTTAAGGTTCCCCGGAACAATCATTGTTGAGTTTTGCCCAGCCATCCCACCTGACTTGCCGCGCAAAGAGTTTCAGTCTCGACTTCAGGATGTGATTGAAACAACCTCCAATACGCTGAGGGAAGAGGTGCGTCGCCTGAAAGTACAAAACTAGAACGGAGACTCGACTCTCGCCTCCGTTCGTGTTATGTTTCTTTCTATGAATTTCGTGACACCAAACTCCAAAGCCCCCATCGCTCAGCAAATCTGGGAGATGAAATATCGCTTTGGCTCCGAGGCTTCAGTTGAGCAGACATTTGCCCGCGTGGCCCAAGCGGTTGCTCTGGCGGAGCCCACTGCTCAGCGTACGCAGCACGCAAAATCATTTTATGATGCGATGGCTGATTTTCGCTTTCTTCCAGCAGGGCGCATTTTAGCTGGTGCTGGTACCAGTCGCGCTGTGACTTTATTCAATTGCTTTGTGATGAACGGCATCAGCGATTCAATTCCCGGTATTTTTGATAATTTAAACGAAGCCGCGCAGACTCTGCAACAAGGCGGTGGCATTGGCCATGATTTTTCAACACTGCGGCCCAAGGGTGCCATCGTGCATGGCGTCGGTGCCGAAGCTTCCGGACCACTCAGTTTCATGGACGTGTGGGATTCCATGTGCCGCACCATTATGTCGGCGGGTGCCAGACGTGGTGCCATGATGGGAACGCTTCGCTGTGATCACCCCGATATTGAGGCTTTTATCGCGGCCAAGCGTGACCCTTCTAAGCTTCGCAATTTCAATCTTTCGGTTTTGATCACCGATGCCTTTATGGTCGCCGTGAATGCAGACGCCGATTGGCCTTTGCAATTTGGCGGGCGTGTATTCAAAACTATTAAAGCCAGTGAACTTTGGCAACAGATCATGCGCGCCACCTATGACTATGCTGAACCCGGTGTTATATTTATTGATCGCATTAATGCGCTTAATCCACTGGCCTATTGCGAAACAATTTCCTGCACCAACCCTTGCGGTGAGCAACCCCTGCCGCCTTATGGGGCGTGTCTCTTAGGCTCGCTCAATCTCACACGATTTGTGAACGCACCTTTCACATCTGATGCTCAGCTGGATTTAGAGTTGCTGCAGTACACAGCCAAAATTGCAATTCGTTTTTTGGATGATGTGATTGATGTTTCAAACTATCCGCTACCACAACAAAAATCAGAAGCCGTTAACAAACGTCGTCTCGGTCTTGGAGTAACGGGGCTTGCGGATGCCTTACTGATGTGTGGTCAGCGATATGGTTCTGCTGGAGCTGTTGCTACGTCACAAATTTGGATGCGCACCATTCAAGAGTCTGCGATGGATGCCAGCATTGCCTTGGCCGAGGAGAAGGGCTCATTCCCGCTCTTTGATGCAGAGGCTTATTTGAACACAGCTTATGGGCAATCACTTTCTCCACAGCACCATAACGCAATTTCTAATCACGGCCTGCGCAATGGTCTCCTCACTTCGATTGCGCCCACCGGAACGATTTCACTTTTGGCGGGAAATGTATCAAGCGGCATCGAACCTATTTTTAATGCCAGTTATGAACGCCGCATCAAAGAATCAAACGGAGGAGATCGCACTGAAGTTTTGGAGGATTATGCCGTGGGCCTGTGGCGTTCCAAACAGAACACGTCATTGCCGCCCAACACTGTTACAGTAAACAACCTTTCGCCCGATGATCATCTGGCAATGCAAGCCGCCGTACAACCCTTCATCGATAGTTCCATTTCAAAGACCATCAACGTTCCTGAGAATTTGACCTTTGATGATTTTGTCTCAGTCTATGAAAAGGCCTATGCGCTGGGCCTTAAGGGCTGCACCACTTTCCGGCCCAACGCCGTGACAGGCTCTATTTTGAGCAACGCATCAGACGAATATACGCAGTGTCCATCTTGTGGCAGTGCTGATCTTATTCACAATGAGGGTTGTGTCAGTTGTTCATCATGCGGATTTGCGTTGTGTGGTTAAAATAGTTCTTGACGATTACATATTTTTGTTCTATATTTGTTCTCATGCAAATACACGGCACCCCAATCGCACTCGACACCCCTGAATATGCAGATATGAAGCAACGCTTCTGGTATTGGCAGGGAACTTCAGGTCGAAAATACATTCATTCAATTTATGAAATTGATGCCTGCCCGCCGCTGCCCGGCGCTATTTATGTGGCCGTAAAACGCGTGGGTCTCATCCGTGTCGCTGTGGCCGTCGGGCGCTTTGCACCCTTCTGGGATAAGACCTTGGGTGAGGATGATCTTACACGATTGGAAATGTTGGATGTAGATGAAGTTCATGTCCATCTTCTGGCTCGCAACCCTGAAATGGCAGATTCTGTGAAACACGATTTAGCCTCTGCCTTAGGCGAGGTTCCATCAAACTACGGCTTCAGCGAGTCCGCTTCGCATTGGGTTCGCGCCGCTTAATTGCCTTGAGACTTGCATCCGCTGCGTCTTGCCGCTAGTCAGCCCGTGAAATTATCAACACGCGAGAACTCTCATGGCTTCTTATAATCTTTTCCTGCTCCCCGGTGACGGCATTGGCCCCGAAGTGATGGCCGAGGTGGAAAAGATTTTGGCCTGGTTCACCAAACAAGGCATTGCCACGTTTGAAACTGATCGCGGCCTTGTTGGTGGTTGTGCTTATGACGCTCACGGCCAAGCCATTTCTGAAAGCGATATGACTAAAGCCCAATCAGCTGATGCAGTTTTGTTCGGTGCCGTTGGTGGTCCCAAATGGGACAAGGTGCCTTATGACGCTAGGCCAGAAGCAGGCCTTCTACGCCTGCGTAAAGATTTAGGACTCTTTGCCAACTTGCGCCCTGCCATTTGCTACCCCGCCTTGGCTGATGCCTCGTCGCTCAAAAAGAACGTGGTCGAGGGCCTCGATATTCTCATCGTGCGCGAACTCACAGGCGGTGTATATTTCGGCGAACCAAAGACCATCACAGATTTGGGCAACGGCCAAAAACGCGCCATCGACACCCAAGTTTATGAGACCTATGAAATTGAACGCATTGCGCGTGTGGCTTTTGATTTGGCTGCAACCCGCAAAAATAAAGTAGCTTCCGCTGAAAAACGCAACGTGATGAAATCTGGTGTGCTTTGGCATGAAGTGGTGAGCCGCATTCACGCCAATGAATATGCGGGTGCCGCTTTAGAGCACGTGCTCGCCGATAATTGCGCCATGCAATTGGTGCGCTGGCCTAAGCAATATGATGTGATTGTGACTGATAACTTATTCGGCGATGTGCTGTCTGATGTGGCTGCCATGCTCACCGGTTCACTTGGCATGTTGCCATCGGCCTCTCTTGGTGCACCTGATGCAAAAACCAACCGCCGCAAAGCATTGTATGAACCCGTCCACGGTTCAGCACCTGACATTGCGGGCACTGGTGCTGCAAACCCCATTGCCATGATAGCCTCCTTCGGCATGGCACTTCGTTATTCTTTTGGCATGGGCGAATGGGCTGATAAATTAGATCAGGCGATTAGTGCCGTTCTGGCAAAGGGCTTACGCACCAAGGATATCGCTGGCGATATTCCCGCCAACACCAACACAACCCAAATGGGTGAAGCCATTTTGAAAGAGCTGCAGGCGCTCGTTTAATGGGGCAGAAACGTTTCACATGGAAAGGCCGGGCCAGAAGTTTTGGCTTTGCCTTTGCCGGTTTGAAATATGTTTTTAAAACCCAGCATAATTTCTGGATTCACATTTGCATTTCAATTGTGGTTGCAGCCGTCGCACTCATTCTGCAGGTTACCGCCAATGATTGGCGCTGGCTCATTGCCGCTATGGCAATTGTGCTGGTGGCGGAAACCTTAAACACCGCCATTGAGCTGGCTTGCGATGCGGTGAGTGATCAATTCCACCCGCAGATCCAAAAATCAAAGGACATTGCTGCAGCCGCAGTGCTCATTGCATCCGCTGCTGCTGCAATTATTGGCGTCACAGTCTTCTGGTCGTACTTGCCGATTTAAGTGTTGCGCTTGCGGGCCGCCAAAGTGCGTAAACGCAAAGCATTCAACCGAATAAATCCTGCCGCATCTTTCTGGTCATAAGCACCGCGATCATCTTCAAACGTCACCAGCTCGTTTGAATAAAGTGACTTCACCGATTTGCGGCCCACCACAATCACATTGCCCTTATAAAGTTTCAGGCGAACTGTGCCCTCCACATGCTCTTGAGATTTATCAATCATCGCCTGCAGCATTTCGCGTTCGGGCGAATACCAAAAACCATAATAAATCAGCTCGGCATAACGCGGCATAAATGAATCTTTGAGGTGCGCGGCCTCACGGTCCAGCGTGAGTGATTCCATGGCCCGGTGCGCCACCAGCAAAATGCTGCCGCCCGGCGTTTCATAAATCCCACGAGACTTCATGCCTACAAACCGGTTCTCAACCAAATCCAATCGGCCAATGCCATTGTCATGGCCCAATTGATTAAGCGCTGTGAGCAAAGTGGCGGGAGACATGGTCTTGCCATCAATGGCCACCGGGTCGCCATTTTTGAATTCAACTTCAATATAGGTCGGTGTGTCTGGCGCATCTTCTGGCGCAATGGTGCGTTGATACACATAAGGTGGCGCTTCCACCCATGGGTCTTCCAGCACTTTGCCTTCGGAGGATGAGTGCAACAAATTCGCATCCACAGAGAAGGGCGCATCACCACGCTTATCAGTGGCCACCGGAATTTGATGAGACTCCGCAAAATTAATCAAATCCGTGCGGCTTTTAAATTCCCACTCACGCCATGGGGCGATCACTTTGATGTCGGGGTTAAGCGCATAAGCGGTGAGTTCAAAGCGCACTTGGTCGTTGCCCTTGCCAGTAGCACCATGGGCAATCGCATCAGCGCCCGTTTCGGCGGCAATCTCAATCAACCGCTTGGCAATCAATGGCCGCGCGATGGAGGTGCCCAGCAAATATACGCCTTCATAGAGAGCGTTGGCGCGGAACATGGGGAACACGAAATCGCGGACAAATTCTTCGCGCACATCTTCCACGTAAATGTTCTTAATGCCCATCAGCTCGGCCTTCTTGCGGGCCGGTTCCAACTCACCACCTTGGCCAAGATCAGCTGTGAAGGTCACAACTTCGGCGCCATATTCAGTTTGCAACCATTTCAAAATGATCGAAGTATCAAGACCACCCGAATAGGCGAGAACGACTTTTTTGATTTTGGATTTGGACATTTATAATTTCTCTTTTTGCCTGTCATTCCGACGAAAGTCGGGACCCAGACTTGAAACGGGTGATGTAATTCTTAGTTTTCATGAGCGCCTAACACGCTTTTCCCGCACCCCGCAAGTCCAACCCTTATTTAGCGTTGCAACGACAACATGGCATTAAGCATTTGTTTACGATTGACATGAGATTCTAAAAGTACAAGATACAATGAAAACGAAGCAGTAGAGGGAGATAAATGCATGGAGCAAAACATATCGAGGCTTATCGAAATGGCAAAGGCGGTTAAGCCTACTGAAGCACAAAATGAAGAGCAACGCCGTTCTTTCGTTTACGGGAACACGGCGTTCGAAAATCCACAAATTTCGCGCAAACTCGTGGACGAGGTCGCAGAAAAACTGCGTGCTTGAAAAGACGAAAGAATCCGAAGAAGATAGAGCCGTACTTTGAAGAGTGCGGCTTTTTTTGTGAGGTCAAATGGAAGAACACGAAATTGCCAGATTAGAAACAGAGAACGGCTTTCGTCAGATTGAACAAGGCATTGAAATTATAAAGTATTACTTGGAGCCAAATCGACCGTTCGCTTTACGACCCAATATAATTTTGGAATTACAGGAGATTGCTGTAGCCGGCCTTGTCGCAAATCCTGGCAAATGGCGACGCACTACTGTGCAAATCGAGAAAAGTGCGCACCAGCCGCCAGCCGCTCATTTAGTCGAAAATCTCGTGAGGGAAATGTGCGATTATGTGAATAACAACAGGCACACAAAAACAGCATTTTACTTGGCGGCATATGTAATGTGGAGGCACAACTGGATTCACCCTTTCGAAGATGGGAATGGTAGAACAAGCAGGGTGTTATCATATATCGTTCTGTCTTTATGCGTCGGCTATGTACTGCCGGGCGCACCGACGATACCAGAACAAATCCAAGGCGATCGTTCTGGTTATTTCAAAGCCCTCGAAGATGCTGATGCAGCGTGGCTTAAGGGTGAAGTGGTTGACGTAAGTTCAATGGAAAAATTACTAACCAATATGTTGGCAAAACAATTGCTCTCGGTTATCGAGGGTGCGGCAGGAACAAAAGCTAAAGGAGCGAGCTAATCCCTCTCACTCGCCCGCACCTTCATGCTCTCGCTCTTCAGCTGCCCACAGGCGGCCATGATATCACGTCCACGTGGAGTACGAACAGGCGAAGCATATCCAGCATTGTTTAAAATCTCGGCGAAGTTTTCAATCGTTTCCCACTCGCTGCACACATAAGCCGTGCCGGGCCAGGGGTTGAAGGGGATGAGGTTCACTTTCGCTGGAATGCCACTCAGCAGTTTTACCAAGCGCTTGGCATCAGCAACAGTGTCGTTCACATCCTTCAACATCACATATTCAAAAGTGATGCGCTTGGCGTTGGAAACACCAGGATAATTGCGGCAGGCTTCAAGCAATTCGGCAATTGGATATTTTTTATTGAGCGGCACCAGTTTGTTGCGAATTTCATCGGTGGTGCCATGGAGCGAGATGGCCAGTGCTGAACCAATCTCATCACCCGCCCGCACAATTTCCGGCACCACGCCCGAAGTCGATAAAGTGATACGGCGCTTGGATAACGAAAGCCCCTCGCCATCAGCCGCAATGTTGATCGCAGTTTTTACATTGTCGAAATTATACAAAGGCTCGCCCATGCCCATCAACACCACGTTGGTCACGTAACGTCCTGATGAAGGTGGCTTGGGATTGGCGGTGATATCATCCGGCCAATCTTTGATCTTATCGCGCGCCAGCATAATCTGGCCGACAATTTCACCCGCTGTGAGATTGCGCACCAGCTTTTGCGTGCCTGTGTGGCAGAAAGTGCAGGTTAAAGTGCAACCCACTTGGCTGGAGATGCAGAGTGTTCCGCGATCTTCTTCCGGAATGTAAACCGTTTCAACTTCATGCCGCGCACCCTTTTCATCAGGCGCTAAACGCAGCAGCCATTTACGCGTGCCATCGGAGGAGATTTGCTCCGTCACCACTTCAGGGCGGCCGATCACAAAGGCTTCTTCAAGCTTCAAGCGCAGCTCTTTGGAAACATCCGTCATCGCAGCAAAATCCACAACACCGCGTTGGTAAATCCAATGCCACAATTGGCGCATCCGCATCTTGCATTGCTTTTCGGGAACGTTCACACGCTCCAAGATGGCGGCCAAATCTTCACGGCTCAGCCCAACGAGTGTTGGCCTTAAATCATTGGGAATATAGCTGGCGGCCAGCGGAATGGCAGTTTGTAAAAGGGTTGTCATGGGGCCCCCTTAGCGCATTTGATAAACGCCTACCATAGGGCCTAGCGGCATAAAATTTCCATCGCGATTAAGCTCGGCACTGAACATGCTGGAAATAGAGCCATCTAAAAACAGCGCATTGCCGCAATGCAGTTCATCGCGGAACAAGCTGGCAAAATCATAAAAGGTGACAGGCTCATTTGATATGACAAATTCCACCGTGTGATCATCCACCATGCCCACCCCATTGCGAATTTTGGCCGACGTGCCACCGGGCGAAAGCTTGGGGTGAATTTCACCATTAATAACCAGCATCGGCCCGCTTTGCGTGGCAAAATCAGGCTTGATATTGGATTTGGCATAAGCATCCGTTTCCATCACGCCGGATTTCTGGCCTTTGATATAAAACACGCCATTGGGTTTGAGGTGAAAATTGCCAGCCCCATTGCGACGATTGAGTTTATGTTGGATTTTTCCATCCGACACAAAAAGCCCAATGGCTTTTAAATCTTGCCCAAACATTCCAGCATTGGTGGCAAATTGCAAAATCTTGCCTTGTCCACTCAGCATCGCTGCCAAATTATTAAAGTTTGCGAGGGGCTGGCCAATTTCGTCCAAATTATAAACACCGAGCAAATCTTCTGTCAGATCAAAACTGCACGCTGTGTACGACTGGTCGGCGAAGCTGAGATCACGGCAAGCGGCATGACCGGACCCTGCCAAAGCAATCCAGCAGAAGAAAATCGAATTTAAAATCGAGCGCCGCATAACTGTATTATTTACAGGCGCTATCAATCTTGTCCATGGCCTTAGCAACACCAACCAAAGAATAAGTATCCGTAGTTTCGGTGCCTTTCCAAGAGGTACCAGTGACGGTGAGTGACTTGCCCGTCTTCATCGCCTTAACAATGGCGGCTTCGGTTTCCGTGGCCGCAGCCCATGCCACATCACCATTGGGGTAAAGCTCAAACGGGGTATCATCCACTTTTACAGTGACGGTGGAGGACTCTTTGAACGGATAACCAATGATCGTAGAAATCTGGCCTCTAATTTTGCGGCCCTTGAAATGCGTGACCAAAAAATAAATCGGATCGCGTTTTACTTTTTTGGCGGACTCGGATTTTACGGGTGCTGAATAAATATAGCACACAGGTGCCCCTGCCGATTGATAGGTAAAGCTTTCCCAATCATCAAACGTGCCAAGCGACACTGGGTCATCGGCCAATGCGGGTGTGGCCAACAAGCCCAAAGCCAAATATGTAATTTTCCAGTTCATCTGTTAACCTTTAAGTCGCAATTCTTAATAAGTTGCGAAAACTAATTTTGCAGCTACACCGTAAAATTAGGACACAAATACGGCAGGCCCCAATGACCAAAACAATTCTTGTTACCGGCAGTTCCACAGGCATAGGTTATGCCTGTGCCATCGGCTTGAAAAACCGCGGCTACCGCGTGCTGGCCACAGTGCGCAATATGGAGGATGCCAAGCGCCTCGAAGCTGAGGGGCTTGAAGTGTTGATGCTGGATTATGCCCATAGTGCTTCGGTTAAAACCTGTGCCGAGCAAGTGGCCAAACTGACAGAAGGAAAACTTTTCGCACTGCTGAATAATGGCGCATTCGGCCAGCCCGGTGCGGTGGAAGATTTGTCGCGCAAAGTTTTGGAAGAGCAATTCGCCGCTAATTTTTTCGGCTGGCATGAACTCACAACATTATGCCTGCCGATGATGCGGGCGGGTGGCGAGGGGCGTATTGTGAATGTGTCTTCCGTGCTGGGCATCGTGGCAATGAAATGGCGTGGGGCTTATAATGCAAGCAAATTTGCGCTTGAGGGTTTGACGGATACCATGCGGCTGGAGCTGCGCGGCTCTGGCATTCATGTCTCCACCATTGAGCCAGGCCCGATCACCAGCAAATTTGTTGAAACGTCTCTCAAGAATTTCGATCGCAACATCGACGTTGAAAAATCAAATTATAAAGTCGCGTATGAAAAGCAGCGGGTGCGGCTTGGTAAAGGTGGTTCCAACCGCTTCAAATTGCCGCCGGAAGCCGTGCTCGAAAAGCTCATCCATGCGCTTGAATCAAAGCGCCCCAAGGCCCATTACTATGTAACAACCCCAACTTATATTATGGGCTTTGCCAAGCGCTTGCTGCCGCAAAGTTGGTTGGATGCATTTGTGAACAGGATGTCTGACCAATGAATTACGTAATTTTAGTGGCCCTTGGCGCAGTATCAATTGTGCTGGTGCTGGGCCTGATCAATATGATGCGCGGTGGCCCATCAAATAGATCACAAATGTTCATGCGCTGGCGTGTGGGGTTACAATTCGTGGCTATTATCTTGATGATGACAGCGCTGTATTTCTCACGCCGCTGAACGGTTGACTATCAACACCGCAGCTGCACAAATGCCCATACCAAGAATTTGGATTGGCACTAAGGTTTCGCCGAACAGCAAATATGTCATGAAAGCAGCAACGGCGGGCACCAAATAAATCAGGCCGGAGACGCGGCTCACTGCTCCTTCCCGAATAAGCATCATCAGCAGCGTGATTGCACCAATGGATAAGACCAGCACCGACCATGCAAGCGCTGACCACGCTTGCACACTGCCATCAAACATAAAGGGTTCAATGAGCAAGGCGGCAACCAACACCACCAAGCTTGCACCCAGATATTGCCAGAAGCCGCCAGACGCGATGTGGAGGCCCGTGGCAAAGCGTTTTTGATAGACTGTGCCAAAGCTTATGGCGATGGCCCCGAACACAGCACAGGCTGAGGTTAGAGGCGTGATTCCGCCAAGTGTGGCAAAACTCAGTTTGGGCCACAACACCAACCCCACGCCCAGCAAACCCACGGCAAGCCCCAGCCAATGTTTCGAGGTAATTTTTTCGCCTAAAACCAACGCCGCCATAAAAGCGGTGAGCAGGGGTTGAAGGCCAACGATCAAGGCGCTCACACCAGCAGGCAGTCCATTGGCCACCGCCCAAAAAATTGATGCCAGATAAAGCCCATGCACAAAGACCCCAACCACAAAGGCGTGGGCCGCATGTTTAGCATCCGGCCAGGGTGCTCGCTGTTGCAGTGCCACAACCCACATAAATAATCCTGCAATCGGAAAGCGAATGGCCAAAAACCACAAGGGAGCCACATGGCCAGCTGCGAGTCTTGCCGCCACGAACCCGGTTGCCCACATCACCACGAATAAGGTGGGTGCCACCGTAATCAAGTTGATTTTATGAGGTGCTGTTTGCATGAAGGTTCTGAGTTAGGATGGCCAGATGAGCGATTCTGTTAAATCGATTGTCGCATTGTTTCGCCAAGCCCTCAAGCGGCTGTTTGCAGATGAGGCCATTCCGCTAGCGGGTAACATCGCCTTTCGGTTGATTTTTTCAATTTTTCCATTTTTAATCTTTCTCACCGCTCTGGCTGGTTTTTTTGGCAGCAAGGAACTGGCCGAGTCTGTGGTGAATTATCTGCTGAGCGTTGCCCCCGAACAATTGGTGCGGCCCATCGCTGGTGAAATCCGCGCTATTCTCACCGAGCCCCGTTCCGGCCTGTTAAGCCTTTCTGCCTTGCTCACCATCTGGAGCGCCATGGCGGGGGTCGATTCGGTGCGGGTGGGATTAAACCGCGCCTATGATCTCAAAGACACACGACCACTGTGGTATCTCTACGGACAAAACGTGGTGTTCGTGATCGGCACGGCCTTCCTGCTTTTGGCCGTGGCTTTAATGCTGGTGGTCTATCCTTTGGCCATTGACGCATTTCCTGATCGTTTGGCGCAATGGGCCTCTTTTGATCATGTGCGCTATCCGCTGGCCATGGTGATGTTGCTCGCTGGCCTCCACATTGCCCACCGCATATTACCCGCCAAAGCCCTCTCAGCGCGTGAGGTTTTCCCCGGCGTGCTGGTGACAGTTATTGTGTGGACTCTACTTTCGGCAGCCTTTTCCTATTATCTAGTCCACTTCAATTCCTTCGCCTCAACCTATGCCTCGCTTTCTGGGTTGTTTGCAGCGATGTTTTTCATTTATCAAGCGGCTTTAGTGTTGATTTTCGGCGGCGAGTTCAACCGTGTGATCAGCCTATTGCGCTTGAAGAATACTACTTGATTCTTATGACTATCTTTCCTTTGGCGCGTCCGCTTTCGACATAAACCAGCGCCTCGTTTGTCGCGTCAAAAGGAAAAACTCGATCCACGATCGGGCGTATTGTTCCAGCTTCAATGAGAGCAGCAATCTTGTTCAACTGTTGCCCCTCGCCGCGCATGAACAAGAACGAATAATCGACACTGCGCTTTTTGGCTTTTGAGCGAACGCCACGGCTCAACGTCCACATGACCAGCTTCAAGACTGGGTTCATCCCAAGTTTCCTGGCGAAAGCAGGATCGGGTGGACCGGAAATGGAAATGAGTTTGCCGCCTGACTTGAGCACGTTCACAGATTTATTGAGGGTCTTTGCATCTTGGCTGTTGATCACCAGATCATAGCCTGACAGAATTTTCTCGAAGTCTTGCGTCTTGTAATCAATGACCAGATCAGCGCCGAGTTTCTTGACCAACTCAGCACTGCTGGCGCTGGCCGTGGTGGCCACATATGCACCAAGATGTTTGGCAAGCTGAATGGCAAAAGTGCCAACGCCACCAGAGCCAGCCTGAATGAAAACCTTGCTGCCGGGCTTCACCTTGCCCACCTCAACCAACGCCTGCCAAGCGGTCAACCCCACCTGCGGAATGGAGGCGGCTTCCTCCATGCTGAGGTTCTTGGGTTTCAATGCAACATCTGCTTCATTGATGGCGATGAATTCAGCGAATGTGCCTGCACGATGATCACGCGGCCTTGAGTAGATCTCGTCACCCACTTTGAAACCCTTAACATTTGCGCCAACCTTAACAACCGTTCCGGCTACATCGTGACCTAAAATGAACGGCGTGCGGTAAGGCAGGAAAAGCTTGAATTCGCCATCACGAATTTTGCTGTCCAAAAGATTGACACCCGCTGCATGAACTTGCACAAGAACATCATCAGCGCCAATCGAGGGCACGGGCATGTCGGCAAGGCGCAATGCGGCATTCTTTTTATATTTATCAACAACGAAGGCTTTCATGGTCTTTCTCCAATTTAAAGTTAGAAGTGAAATTTAGGCTTCGAGAAAGGCAAGAACCTTCGATACGAAGTCACTGTGGTTTTGGAATATGCCGCCGTGGACAACCTGCCCACGGCAGCATAACTTAAATAAATCGGCCTCCGACGATCACGGGGCGGTTCAGTTAAATAAATCTACTTTTTGGAAACATCTATTTGTTTTGCAGCAAAAAACAGTACGACGACGATGTACAACTCCGCCAAAACTGCAGGCAATAAGTCATTTGTCCAGCCGTCAAAGAGGACACTGATAAATCTGCAAACGAGTATCGTGGATACAAGGACCAAAGAGGATTGATACCAGGTTTTGTTTTTGGTAATCAGGCCCATGAGCACCACTAAGGTGATGCCAATAAGCAGACCTCCTATGACTCCCCTGAATGTACTATAGGTCATGATGCCTAATGGTTCGATGCCATACAGAGCAAAAGTATTTGACGGCGCAAATACATCCACTACACCTAGAAAAAACAATGGGGCAATACCCAGCACTAATAAAGTATTGATCACTTTTTTCATTTCAAAACTCCTGAGGATGATTCCGTTTTGGTGTCTGACCGTTGTTAAATATTCACGACAATTTTGCCGACGGTTCTGCCTTTTTCCAAATACAAGTGTGCATCGCCCATTTGGTCAAAAGTGAATGTTTTTGAAATATGTGATTTAACTATGCCTCTGTCCATTAGCTGCGAAAGTTGCAACATATTTTCACCTGATGACTGCACAAGTAAAAATGATAGATTCACATTTTTTGATTTTGCTTTTTCCAGCTCTTCACTGGATAAATTGCTCGATGCAATTGAAACAATTGTTCCACCTTGTTTTATGACATCGAGTGATTTTAAAATAGTATCGCCGCCAATGGTATCCAACACAAAATCCACGTCTGAAACTATTTCTTGAAAATTTTCTGTCGTGTAATCAATGTGAATATCGGCTCCATTTTGCAAAACAAATTCTTTGTTCTTTGCTGATGACGTTCCAATTACATAAGCTCCGAAATGCTTGGCAATTTGTGTGGCATAGTGTCCAACACCGCCCGATGCTGCGTGAATTAGCACTTTGTCACCTTTTTTTACCTTGCCTTTTTCAACCAAAGTTTGCCAAGCTGTAAGTGCAGCAAGTGTAGCCGCTGCGGCTTCTTGGTGAGAAATATTTGCAGGCTTTAAAGTTAGATGCGCTGCTGGTACGGCCACAAATTCTGCATAGGCATTTCCTTTTCCCGGGAAATTTGCCATGCCAAATACCGCATCACCAATTTTGAAATCGGTTACGGCATCGCCAATTTCAACAACTGTTCCTGACAAATCCCAACCAATGATTGCTGGTCTATCTGCACCAAGAATCCAATTTAATGCTCCATCATTAGATCTCACTTTATAATCAACTGGGTTGACGCTTAATGAAATTGTTTTTACCAAAACTTCATTGCCCTTGATCGTTGGTTTTGCAATATCAACAAATTGTAGATTACCAACACCGCCTGCTTCATTTAAGGTTATTGCCTTCATTTTTTTCTTCCTTTGTTACTATTCAATTCAATTATTTGCTTAGAAATGTCAGAGCGGTTTTCACAAACTCTGTGTTGTTTTGAAAAATTCCGCCATGGCCTGCGTCTTCGTAGATGACCAATTGCGCATTGGGGAACCGGCGTGCCATGTCATGGCTATTTACAGTTGGCACCATGATGTCGTTGTCACCATTGGCAACCAGAACTGGAATTTTAACCTGTGAAAGATCTTGTGGCGCTTGTTTGCCCCAAGCGTGAATTGCTTTCAGCTGCCGCAAGAATGCGCCAAATGCAGGTTCTTTGTCGCGGTTGCGCTTGCGCTCAGTCAATCTTGCCAAAAAGGCTTTCGCAGAGCGGTGGCCATTGGCGGTGGAGGTGAAGAACAGATAAAATTTCGGATCGCGCCGTGTGAGCAGACCTTTGATAATCAGCGGCCAAGACACCCGCCCCACTTTCTTGATGCCAACGCCTCCGGCCGGGCCTGTGCCCGTCAAGATCAGTTTCCGGATCAACTCCGGTGCTTTCAGTGTGACATCCTGCGCCACAAACCCACCTAGGGAAAAACCCAGCAAGTCAATTTTTTCAAAACCCAATGCACGAACAAAGGCGATCGTATCCCGGGACATTTCGTCAATCGTCACGGGTGCCGTGCCACCTGTGGAACCCATGCCACGATAGCTGGCTGCGATGACGCGGTGCTTGGCGGCGAGGCCGTCAACAATCCGCGGATCGAAGTTATCCAGCACCGCGCCCCAATGATTGAGCATTACCAAAGGCACCCCACCCTTGGGCCCCACGTCGCGATAGGCAAATTCAGTGCCCGCAATGTTGATGAAGAGATTAGGGGCCTCAATGTAGGGTGCAGTCGAGGCGATGTTTCTGGTCGTGTTTGTCATTTGATTAAGCCAATCCAAATTGCTTGCGCAGTGTTTTGTCGAAGAAAGAACGAGGCAGGAAACGGCGGGCAAATGATGTTTGCCGTGCAGCCTTGCCCGAAGGGTAACGCAACCGGGGAACACGGTCCTGCGCCGCCGCAACGATGGTAACGGCGACTTCTTCTGCCGTGTCACCGCCTGCCATGGCTGCGTCAAAGGCTGTCCGGTATTTGGCCAGTATCTGGGCATAGGCCGCAACCGGACGATCACCCTTTGGAGAGTTAGCTTCGATCGAGGTCTTGGTAGCCCAAGGCTCGATCACCGCAACGCGGATGCCGAAGTTGCGCACTTCATGGTCCAGCGATTCTGAATAACCTTCGATGGCGTGCTTGCTCGCAGCATAATAAGCGCCAAACGGACTGGGGATCAGCCCCAGAACTGAACCGATGTTGAGGATGCGCCCTTGGCCCTGCTGGCGCATGATTGGCAGAACAGCATTGGTCACCCGCACCGTGCCCAGAAAGTTGGTGTCAAACTGCAATCGCACCTGCTCAATAGAGCTTTCCTCGGCCGCACCTGACAAGGCGTAACCGGCGTTGTTGACCAGAAGGTCGATACGCCCCAGCTCGGTATGGGCAAGCGCCACTGCCTTGGCCACCGACGCATCATCGGTCACATCACAGGCAATCATTCGGATGCCGTCCCGAACTTCGCCCAGCGCTGCCTTGCGGCTGGTGCCGATCACCCGGTAGCCAGCCTTCACCAGTGCCGCAGCTGCCGCCTTGCCGATGCCCGAAGAGGCTCCGGTTACGAGTGCAGTTTTTCCTGAAAATACAGTCATTTAATGCTCCAAATCTTTAAGGCTTGTGTTTTTCGTCTTGTTGAATTATGATCGTCATATCATATTACGAACATAATGCAATAGAAAAAGGGAACCCAGCTGATGCGCTATGAAAAAGGCCGGAAAGACACGTCTCGTAACCGCATTATGGAGGTTGCTTCTGAACGATTTAGGAGCGACGGAATTGCCGCTTCGGGGTTGGCAACCATTATGAAGGATGCTGGACTAACAAATGGGGCCTTTTATCCGCATTTCGAATCCAAAGCGGAGCTTGTTCGTGAAAGTGTAGTGCAGGCACTCGAAACACAGTCACAGCAACTCTTGGAAGCGTTGACCTCTGGTGGCATGGAGATGGTTTTAGCTGCTTATTTATCGGCGCAGCACCGCGACAATCCCTCAAAAGGCTGCGCTTCTGCAGCGCTTTTGCCAGAGATCGCGCGTCAACCTGCCGAAACCCGTGCAGCCTATACTGAGCATTTCATGTCTCAGGTGCGTCAAGTGGCAGCAACACTTCCACAGGCCAAAGACCCAGAAGGCCTTGCGCTGGGCGTATTTGCAACTCTCTTCGGCACGCTTGAACTGGCCCGCGCCGTGGACGGAAAAGAATTGTCAGATCGCATCCTGGCAGCGGGGAAAGATGCGGCGCGGTGTTTGATCCAGCACCCGCGCTTGACACCCAAGCCTCATTCTCCTAGTAACCCGCAATCTGAATAGGCAAAAGCCTTGACGGATATTCATGCGCAGCCCCCGGCAACCCAACAGGTTTTTCGGAACGTTCATAAAAGTCCTCTTCTTTCAAGGGTTTAGAAGAGGCGCCAAAGGGCGCGGAAAAAGGTAGTTTATAATGTACGCAGTCATCAAGACAGGCGGCAAGCAATATCGCGTTGCCGCAAACGATAAAATTCTGATCGAAAAGCTCGAAGGCGAAGCTGGCGATCACATCAATTTCACCAATGTTCTCATGGTTACCGGCGAAGGTGCCGTGCATGTGGGCGCTCCTTTTATTGAAGGTGCAACGGTTGTTGGCCAGATTGAAAAGCAGGCCCGTGGCCCGCATTTGATCATTTTCAAGAAGCGTCGTCGCAAGCATTATCGCCGGCGTAACGGTCACCGTCAGGATTTGACCTCGGTGATCATCACTGAAATTCTCACCGGTGGCGCAAAGCCAACAGGCAAAAAAGCTGAAGTGAAAGCCAAAGCCGCCCCAACTGCACTCGCAGCAGGCGCTGATGATATTTCACTCATCGGTGGCATTGGTCCAAAGATCTATGCCGCTTTGACTGACATGGGCATTACAACATACGCACAAGTGGCCGCATGGACACCTGAAGATGTGACCCGCATTGAAGCCGATATTAAGCAGAAGGGCCGCGTGGCCCGTGAAGAGTGGATTGAGCAGGCCAAAGAATTGATGGCTGGCAAAGCCCCTCGTGCTAAAACCGATAAAGCTCGTTCATAAGTTAAGGCAGGAGAAATCTCATGGCACATAAAAAAGCAGGTGGTTCATCCCGCAACGGCCGCGATTCAGCGGGCAAGCGTCTTGGCGTAAAATGTTTTGGTGGTGAAAGCGTTATTGCTGGCAACATCATTCTTCGCCAACGTGGCACGCAGTGGCACACTGGTTCGGGCGTTGGCATTGGCCGCGACCATACAATTTTTGCGAAAATCGCTGGCACAGTGAACTTCCGCAAAACCAAAGAAAACAAGCAGCTGGTTTCGGTTCTGCCGATGAAGGCTGCTGAATAAGCATTTCTCATCTTTGAGACTGAACGCGGAGATGCAAGAGTTGCGTCTCCGTTTTTTATTGAGGTGACACATGATTGAAACTGAACGACTGGTTTTAAGACCCTTGCGAGAGAGCGATGTGGAAGCAATCGTCACCGAGCTAAACAATTACAATATCGCCCGCAACACCGCCCGAATCCCACAACCCTACCACAAAGATGACGCCATAGAATTTCTTCACTTCACAAAGACACTGGATAGGAGATCACTGGTATGTGCAATTTCCCCAAAATCAACACCGCAAGAATTTTGGGGCATCATCAGTTATGAATTCAGTGTTCAGAAAAATGATGCTGAACTAGGCTATTGGCTGAGCGAGGCGCAGTGGGGCAAGGGCATCATGAGTGAAGCAGCGCATGCTGTCGTCGCTCATGCATTCACCACGTCGAAATTGGAAAAATTGATTGCCTGTTTTCACAACGACAATCCAGTTTCTGGTCGTATTTTACGAAATCTAGGATTTGTTGAAATCGGCCACTGCATCAGCTTTTCCAAAGCTCAAGGCAAAGAGGTTCCCGTCACCAACCTGCATCTCACCTTTGCAACATGGGTCGCCAAACAAAAAAGCCGTGATGCAGAACATCACGGCTTGAAATCTTAAACGAAGTTAAATTTAGAATACCATCGCCACATAACGTGGAACGAGGCTCTTGCGGCCAAGGCCGCCATTATGCTTCGAAGCAGCAAGCTTCAAATTGCCATGCGAAGAACGCACAGCCATCGACAAATGCTTCAAACCAAAGCGAATGTTGGTGCTGGCATTGAGCAACTGCGCACAATTGCCACGGAAACCAACGCCGCGCGCCGTTGCGCATTTAAGCTGGAACACGCCATATTCACCTGCAGCGCCACGAGCGCGCGGATTATATCCCGATTCAATCTTGGCAATGCGCAAGGCAAACCACGTTGGAACGCCATAGCTCGGTGCTTGAGCCTTAATCATGGCAACAACCGGACCACGATCTGCAACTACAGGTCCACGCTTGTGATGAACATTATGGATGTGGTGTTTGAGTTTAACCGAATGCAATCTATGATTTTTTCCGTGTAATCCACCAGCAATGGCAGATGAGGTCAGTAATGACACAGCAACAATGGCAGCCGAAAGGCCAATAAAAATTTTATTCTTCATGTTCTATCCTTTACAATACTCGAAACAGACAAATTAATTCTCAAGTAAACTTGAGGACCATGATCTTCATGACTACCTCTGTCAGAGTGAAGATCGGGATAGACTGTCTAAATGTGGCATGAGTAAGGACACAACCCGTGAGCTTGTGGCGGATTGTCGCAACCTTGGATTGGGTGCTTTTGCTGCGGCCCTTGGCCTTTTGCATTTGACCGACTATGAGCAGCCTATGAAATTTCTTGATGAAGCAAAAATTTATGTCCGCGCCGGAGACGGTGGCGCTGGAGCCGTGTCTTTCCGCCGTGAAAAGTTTATCGAATTCGGTGGGCCCGATGGTGGTGATGGCGGCAAAGGCGGCGACGTGTGGGTGGAAGCGGCCAACGACCTCAACACGCTGATTGATTATCGCTACCAGCAGCATTTCAAAGTGCGCACTGCGGGCCACGGCATGGGCAGGCTTCGTGCTGGTGCGTCGACCGATGACATTGTGCTCAAAGTTCCTGCTGGCACCGAGGTCTATGAAGAAGACAATGAAACGTTGATTGCAGATTTAGGCAAAGCCGGCGACCGCGTGCGCATCGTCAAGGGTGGCAATGGTGGTTTTGGCAATCATTACTTTAAATCGGCCACCAATCGCAGCCCATATAACGCCAACCCCGGTCAGGCTGGGGAAGAACGTTGGATCTGGTTGCAGATGAAATTGATCGCGGATGCTGGCATCGTGGGCTTGCCCAATGCTGGAAAGTCCACACTTCTCTCAGTTGTTTCCGCCGCACGGCCAAAAATTGCTGATTATCCCTTTACAACACTGCACCCACAATTGGGTGTGGTGAAGGTGGGCAACCATTCATTTGTGCTGGCAGATATTCCGGGCCTCATCGAAGGCGCATCGGAAGGTTTTGGTTTGGGCGTGCGCTTTCTTGGCCATGTGGAACGCTGCGCCGTGCTCATTCACATGATAGATGCAACGGGCGATGATCTGGTCAAAGCTTATAAAGTGATCAGAGGTGAACTCAAAGCCTACAGCCCGATTCTTGCTGCCAAACCTGAAATTATTGCCTTCAACAAAATTGATGCAGTGGCGCCTGATGATTTGGACAAGAAACTCACTGACTTCAAAAAGAAAGTGAAGAAGACTCCGCTGCTCATGTCAGCTGCCACGCAAAAGAATTCAGACACTGCGATGTATGAATTGTTCTCAGTGATCAGCACGGGCCGCATTGCGGCACGGATGCCAGACCCTGCGGGGGTCACCACCGAAGGGTGGAGGCCGTAATGTCGAAGCTTGCTTCGGCTAAACGGATCGTCGTCAAAATAGGTTCCGCACTTCTGGTTGATCAGAAGACTGGTGCTATTAAAGCCTCATGGTTGGACTCATTGGTTGACGATGTGACGGACCTCAAAATTGGTGGTGCCGATGTTATTCTGGTGTCTTCCGGTGCCATCGCTCTTGGCAGGCGCACTTTAGGCCTGCCCAAAGGCAAATTGAAACTTGATCAAAGTCAGGCAGCTGCTGCCGTGGGCCAAATTGCTTTGGCTCAAGCCTGGTCGGAAGCCCTCCGTACACGGAACATTGTTGCAGCACAGGTACTAGTCACTTTACAAGATACGGAAGAGCGGCGACGCTACCTCAATGCGCGCGCCACATTGACAACATTGTTAGCTCAAGGCGCTGTGCCGGTGATCAATGAAAATGACACCGTGGCCACATCAGAAATTCGTTATGGCGATAATGATCGCTTGGCGGCGCGCGTGGCTTCCATGATGTCGGGCGATGTGCTGGTCCTGTTGTCAGATATTGATGGGCTTTATTCCGCTCCCCCAAATCAAAAAGGAGCCACTTTCATTTCTGAACTCCGCGAGATCACGCCAGAAGTGGAAGCCATGGCGGGAAAGCCCATTTCTGGTGTGGGCTCTGGCGGTATGATTACAAAGATTGAAGCGGGCAAAATTGCACTTTCTGCTGGGTGCAATATGGTGATTGCTTCGGGCCACGAAATGCACCCTTTAAAGCGCATCACTGAAGGTGCGCGCTGTACATGGTTTCTCGCTGAGGCCTCGGCCATGCAATCGCGCAAGCGCTGGATTGCGGGAACATTACAGCCTGTTGGCAAGTTGATCGTTGATGACGGGGCAAAGGGAGCGCTCATTAAAGGCAAAAGCTTGCTTCCTGCTGGCGTGAAATCCATTGAGGGCAATTTCTCGCGAGGTGACACGGTGAGTGTGGTTTTGCCAGATGGTATTGAATTTGCGCGCGGGCTGGTGGCTTATGACTCCACTGATGCCAAACGCATTGCCGGATTAAAATCTGCTGACATTCAAAAACTTCTGGGCAATGATGACCGCGATGTGATCATTCACCGCGATGATTTGGTTTTAGTGGGCGGAGAGCGCAATTGAGCGACGCAATTTTAGAGTTAGGCCAAAATGCTCGCCGTGCTGCGCGCGGGTTGGCGATTGCCTCTACGACACAAAAGAACCAAGCGCTCATTGCAATGGCTGCTCACATTCGCAAATCGAGTGCGGAAATCATTATGGCAAACCAAAAAGATTTAGCCGCCGCCAAAGCCAAGAATTTAAAAGCCGCTTTTGTTGATCGCCTCATGCTCAATGAAGCCCGCATTGAAGCCATGGCCAAAGGCCTTGAGGAAGTGGCACAGCTGAATGATCCTGTGGCTCGCGTGCTAGAAAAATGGGTGCGACCCAATGGCATGGAAATTTCGCGCATCACTGTTCCCATTGGTGTGATTGGTATTATTTATGAAAGCCGCCCCAATGTGACGGCGGATGCTGGGGCGCTGTGTTTAAAATCTGGCAATGCTGCGATTTTGCGCGGCGGCTCTGATAGTTTTGCAACGTCACAAGTGATTGTTGCCGCTCTACAAGCCGCGCTGAAAGAAGCCGGTCTTGATGTGAATTGTATTCAAATGGTGCCGAGCACAGACCGTGAAATTGTGGGTGCCATGCTCACAGGCCTTGGCGGCACGATTGACTTGATTGTGCCGCGTGGTGGAAAAACTTTGGTGGCGCGTGTGCAAAATGAAGCCCGCGTTCCAGTGTTCAGCCACCTTGAAGGCATTTGCCATGTTTATGTGGACAAGGCTGCCGATCTTGAAATGGCAAAGTCCATCGTGCTCAACGCTAAAATGCGCCGCACGGGTGTGTGTGGTGCAGCTGAAACAATATTGATTGATCGAGCTGCACTTCAAAACTTGAAGCCCATCATCCGTATGCTGATTGATGCCAAATGCGAAGTGCGTGGCGATGCCGAAACACAAGCTGCGAACTCTGCTGTGATTGCCGCCACTGAAGAAGATTGGGCCACTGAATATGAAGATGCCATCATATCAATTCGCGTGATCAATGGTGTAGAAGAGGCCATCGCCCACATCGCCAAATATGGTTCACAGCACACCGATTCTATTGTTACGGCCGACAATAAAGCAGCTGAAAAATTCCTAACCGAAGTGGACAGCGCCATCGTGTTGCACAACGCCTCCACGCAATTTGCCGATGGTGGTGAATTTGGTTTTGGCGCAGAGATAGGCATTGCCACCGGCAAACTGCATGCGCGCGGACCTGTGGGCGTTGATCAGCTCACCACCTTCAAATATCAAATTCGCGGGAACGGACAGATCAGGCCCTGATGTTAAAGCTGCCCCCTTTTGGACGCGGACAACGCATTGGCCTGTTTGGCGGCTCTTTTAACCCTGCTCATCAAGGCCATGTTGAAGTGGCGCTGTTTGCTCTGAAATGTTTGCAGCTGGATACAGTGTGGTGGTTGGTTTCACCGCAAAACCCACTTAAAGATTCCAAAGAAACCGATGACTATTCAAAACGCTTAGCAGCTACAAAATTAATCGCCGACCATCCGCGTTTTGTCGTGACTGATCTTGAAAAGCAAATCGCCAGCCGCAACACGGTTCAAACATTAATTTCACTTTCAACTGCTTTGAAGAGTGCCCACTTTGTCTGGATAATGGGTGCTGATAGTTTTCGTGATCTGCATCGCTGGCGCAATTGGACCAAGATTGCGCGGCTGGTGCCCATGGCGGTGTTAGCACGGCCAGGCTATGCTATGCGCGGGCTGAGCGGCCATGCCGCCGTTCGTTTCGTCAAGTATCGTTTACCAAATGAACGCGCCGGGCAATTGGCTACCTGCAAGCCACCCGCTTGGGTGTTTATCTCCATGCCCCTGCGCAATGAAAGTTCGACGGCTATAAGGCAATCTCGCAAAGCAGTTTCACATTCTCGTTAAATTTTGCTACAGAGAACCATCAAAAGAAGGATTACGACCCTGAGCAAGAAACCCGTTAAGAAAAAAGCAGCGCCTGCAAAAAAAGCTGTTGCTAAAAAACCCACTAAAAAAGCTGCTGTAACTAAAGCTAAACCAGCGCCCAAAAAGGCTGCTGTGAAGAAAGCGACCAAGAAGATTGCACTGAAGAAGGCAGTGAAAAAAGGTGCTGCGAAGAAGACAGCGGCAAAGAAAGCCACTGCTAAAAAGTCTGTGGCAAAAAAACCTGTCGCTAAAAAAGTTCCGGCTAAGAAGGTTGTTGCCAAAAAAGCCGTCGTTAAAAAACCAGCAAAAAAAATTGTTGCTAAGAAATCTGTCGCAAAAAAGCCGGTAACCAAAAAAACGGTCGTTAAAAAAGCTGTCGCCAAGAAAGCTCCGGCAAAGAAGATCGCCGCAAAGAAAGTTGCCGCGAAGAAGCCTGCGGCCAAAAAGGCTGCTGTCAAAAGAGTCACTGTCACTGCAAAAATTGTCATCGCTCCAAAAGGCCCGCGTTATGCAGGCCCTGATTGGCCGTTGATGAATGTAATTTTGGATTCAATGGAAGATTCCAAAGCTGAAGAAATTCTCCCCATCAATGTCATGGGTCGCTCCTCAATGGCTGATGGCATGGTGATCGCCTCTGGCCGCGCTAATCGCCACGTAGCAGCCATTGCCGATCAGCTGGTCGATAAGCTCAAGGCCCATGGACAGAAAGACATTCGCGTTGAAGGTTTGGAGACGTCCGATTGGGTTTTGGTGGATGCGGGTGATATTATCGTTCACATTTTCAGACCCGAAGTGCGCAGCTTCTATAATTTAGAAAAGCTGTGGTCTGAACACGCACCTGTAGAAACGCAAGAAAGCTAAAATTTTGCGCCTATTGATCGCCGCCATTGGCCGCCTGAAGACCGGGCCGGAAAAGCTGATGGCGGATGATTATGCAAAACGCATTGAAGTGCTGGGCCGCAAAGCTGGCCTAACATCTCTAAAAATCGGCGAATGGGCAGAATCGCAGCAGCAAAACGCCAAGCAGCGCATGGAAGATGAGGCCCAAATCCTTTGGTCCGCTGTGCCGTCATCGGCGACCACCTTGGCTTTAGATGAGCGCGGCAAATCACTTTCCAGTGAGGATTTCGCAGCCAAAGTCAGAAAACTCGCTGATAGTGGTGTAAACGACTTGGTTTTCATGATTGGTGGCCCCGATGGTCACGCCCCGCAAACGCGCGATAAAGCCAATCATCTCATTGCTTTAGGGCCAATGGTGTGGCCCCACAGATTGGTCCGCATTATGCTTCTGGAACAAATTTACCGTTCCGTCACCATTATGGTTAATCATCCGTATCATCGGCAATAAGAGCCGTAATTTGGACATGGGAACATGCCAAGTTCTTACTGGAATGATGAATTTGAATTTGCGAAATTTTGGCCTGTTGCCTGTGATGCTGGTTGCTCTGTTAAGCACCCAAACACTGTCTCATGCCGAAACGCCTGATGCGCAACTCGGCCAAGTTGAGCAAAGTTTGCAAGACTCGGCTGCAAAGCAATCTGTTATGGCAGCAGACATTGATGCCGCCATTAAAGCGCAAAGCGAAATATCAGAAAGACTCATTGCCCTTGCCAAGACCATGGAAGGCCAACAGCAGGCGATGGCCGCCGCTGACGAGCGTGTAAAAACTTTAGAGACTGAAGCCATTATCATTCGTAGTGATTTGGGTGAAAAGCAGGATGTGCTGTCAGAACTTCTGGCAGGCCTGCAGCGCCTCGAGCAAAACCCGCCGCCGGCTTTGGTGGTTGACCCGCATGATGTGCTGCAAGCCTTGCGCGGTGCTATGATGTTTGGCGCTGTGGTGCCGGATATGCGCGCCCAAGCTGAAGATTTGCAAGGCAAGCTAAAGCGGCTTGTTGCGATCAAAACGGAAACCCAATCTGAAAAGAAAAATCAACAGGATGCTTTGGTCGCCTTGCAAAGCTCACAAGGTCAATTGAAAACCTTGCAAGTGCAAAAAAAGGCTTTTGCGCTGACGGCGACCAAAGACTTAGAAGCCGAAAAACTTCGGGCTATAGCTTTGGCTAAACAAGCTAAAAACCTGAGACAACTTCTGGCCAGTTTAGAAGCCGCTAAACTTGAAGAAGAAAAACAAAAATCTACCGGAGCTAAAGCCCATGACGAAGTGCTGCAATTAAAACAGGCTGCCCTTTCCCGCCCGCCGATTATTTTCAGCCAAGCCCGGGGAAAACTCAACTATCCTGTTCAAGGTGTCATCTTAAAACAATTTGGCGATGACAATGGCTTGGGCAGCTTGCTAGATGGAACCGCGATTGCCACCACAACCAAGCTTAATGTGACCTCGCCCATAGACGGCAAAGTTGAGTTTGCTGGCCCGTTTCGCTCTTACGGGCAACTCTTGATCTTAAATGCCGGAGAGGGCTATTTGGTATTATTAGCAGGCATGAATCAGATATCGGCAGAGATCGGGCAATCCATTAAGGCTGGTGAACCCGTAGGAACGATGGGTGAGGGTCCATCATCGGTGGCGCTTATCGGTGGTGAAACGGAAAATACACGTCCCGTACTTTATATTGAATTTCGAAAAAACAGTGAACCAGTCGATCCATCACCCTGGTGGGTTGGCGGCAGAAAAGAGGCAATGCAATGAAGATGAATACGACATTTAAAAGTTTAGGTTTGGTGCTGGTCGGTGCTGCCTCTACCGCCGTGCTGATGCAAGCTTTGGGCGGAGCCACTGCGGCCACCAATGCTGACACCTATAAGCTGCTTAATCTGTTCGGTGATGTTTATGACCGGGTGCGCTCAGATTATGTGGAAAAGCCCGATGAGCAAAAAATGATGGAAGCCGCCATCAACGGCATGCTCACCTCGCTTGACCCGCATTCAAGCTATATGAACGTCAAAGAATTCGCCGACATGAGCGTTAAGACTAAAGGTGAGTTTGGCGGCCTTGGTATTGAAGTCACCATGGAAAATGGCGTTGTGAAAGTGGTCTCGCCTTATGATGGCACGCCTGCTGCAAAGGCAGGCCTTCTCACCAATGATTTAATTATCAAAATCGATGGCAAAGATGTGCAAGGCATCACCCTCAATGAGGCCGTTGAAAAGATGCGCGGCGCTGTGAACACGCCAGTCACCCTCACCATTGTGCGTGACAAAAAGAAAGAACCGTTCGACGTAAAACTGGTGCGCGACGTGATCAAGATTGAATCCGTCAAGTCCAGCGTTGAAGCCGATGACGTTGGTTATCTGCGCATCAGCACTTTCAATGAGCAAGCCAATGATGGTATGGAAAAGGCCATTATCGAGCTCGATAAGAAAATGGGCGGCAAAGAGAAAGGCTTCATTCTCGATCTGCGCAACAACCCCGGGGGACTTCTAAACCAAGCCATCGCCGTGTCTGACACCTTTATGGAAAAGGGCGAAGTGGTGTCCACCCGTGGCCGCAATGCCGATCAAGTGGAACGCTACACCGCGCAGAAAGGCGATCTCACCAACGGTAAAACATTGGTGGTCTTGATCAATGGTGGCTCAGCTTCAGCATCAGAAATTGTAGCTGGTGCTTTGCAGGACCAAAAACGCGCAACGATTATTGGTACAAAATCTTTCGGCAAGGGTTCAGTGCAGACCATTATTCCGCTGGGCAATGAGGGTGCCATGCGCCTCACCACGCAACGTTATTTCACGCCATCAGGGGCTTCCATTCAAGCCAAGGGCATCAGTGCAGATATCGTGATCGAACAACCCCTGCCGCCAGAACTTCTGGGCAAAAACGTTTCCACCGAAGGTGAGGCCGGCCTCAACGGCCATCTCGCCAATCCCGGTGGTGGCGATGAAGGCGGCGGTTCGTCAGCCTATGTTCCACAAGACAAAACCAAAGACGTGCAGCTGAAAGCGGCGATTGATTTCTTGCACGGCATAAAAGTTGTGACCAACGTGGTAAAACCCGGTGACAAGCCAGCGGATGCTACCAAGCAATCAAATTAATTCGAACTCTATCGTCTCCCGCTTTTTAAGCGGGGGACGATGGGCCTCTGTGCTGCCACTTATAACAGCTGTCGTCGCATGGGCGGCCTTGGCGTTGCAGCTTGATCTCATCATCGGAAAGATGACTTCAGAAGGCGCCACAGTGCTGGCGGCCATCTGGCGCTTCTTCGGATTTTTCACGATTTTATCAAACATCGCAGTAGGCCTTGTTGCCACCGCGATGGTTTTTAAAAAACCAAGTGCCACCACCCGGTTGGCCACCGTTTCAGCCATCGCTTTTGTAGGCATCGTTTATTCGGTAGCCTTACGCGCCACATGGCAACCCACAGGCTGGCAAGCTGTGGCCGATCATATGTTGCATGATGCAACGCCAATGTTGTTTGTGGTTGCTTGGTTGTGTTCCGAACACGGCACCTTGCACTGGCGCGACGCCACATGGGCCATTGTCGCCCCTGTGACTTATTGCATTTACGCATTGATACGCGGTGCGGGTGACGGCTGGTACGCCTACTGGTTCCTCGATCCCACCCAACTTGATGGGGTGCGAATGGTTGGAAGCATTGCAGCATTGTCGGTGTCGTTTATTATTTTGGCGCTGGTGTTTATTGCGATCGATAAGAAACTGGCCTGCTAATCTTACTTTCTCCCCTCGCGGGAGAAGGTGGATCGCGCCATCTTGGTGCGAGACGGATGAGGGGGCTGGTGGCAATTATACTCGCATCCACCAACCCCCTCATCCGTCGCTTCGCGCCACCTTCTCCCTCAAGGGGAGAAGGGGATTATTTTATAATTGCCACTTTCATTTCCACCACCCACCGCCGTCATTCCTGCGAAAGCAGGAACCCAGCTAAAACCACAAGCTCCGAGCCCAAAGAAAGCTTGGCCCCTGCCTTCGCAGCGGTGACGATAGATGACGTGGGTTAAAAAAGCCCGCGACACGTCACGGGCTTTTCAAATTCATCCGTCCACTGACGAATTACATCACAGCCTGCAAGCCCTTCAAATGTTCAACATTCTCCAGTGCCTTGCGTTTGCCTTCATCATCCTTCGCTGCCGCCACTTCTTCTTCAGCAGTTTTAATCTGCGCGCTCATGGCGCTTGCATCAAGTTCGGCCATCGGAATGGCAGTCTCGGCCAGCACAGTGAGGCCCTTGGCGTTCACTTCGGCAAAGCCGCCACGCACGAAAATTTTCTCCGAAGTGCCGCCATCCTTAGCCACGGTGACAATGCCGGGGCGCAAGGTTGAAAGCACGGGTGCGTGTTGTGGCAAGATTGTCATTTCACCCTCGGTGCCGGGGATGATGACGGACGTAACATCGCCCGAAAAGAGAAGTCGGGCGGGGGATACGAGTTCGAAGTGCAATGCCATTTTAGAGTTATCCCTTGTTCAAAGAGCCCCCTCCGCCCTTTGGGCACCTCCCCCGTTAAGGGGGAGGATTAGAAATTTTATGCTCCCCCTTCACGGGGGAGCTGTCCGAAGGACTGAGGGGGCCCCCTTCGGTCGAGTTTGTATTACGCCGCCTCAGCAGCCATTTTCTTGGCTTTTTCTACGGCTTCTTCAATGGTACCGACCATATAGAAGGCCGCTTCTGGCAGATGATCATAGGCGCCATCACACAGACCTTTGAAGCCCTTGATGGTATCGGCCAATGGCACCAACTTGCCAGGCGAACCGGTGAACACTTCAGCCACGAAGAACGGCTGGCTCATAAAGCGCTCAATCTTGCGGGCGCGGGCCACGGCGA
>JANPGD010000100.1:0-19836 GCA_031423845.1 Hyphomicrobiales bacterium
CAACTTGACTGGAATTGAATTATAGGAGTGGGCCAAAGCATTGGTCAAAGTTGTGCGACCCGCATATTTCAAGCTGTAATTTTTTGGTGACCAATTGCCAATCGAGACTGGGCCATCGACAACAATGGAATCTGGTGTGAAACCGTTGAGCAAAGCCGTGAGATAGACGAAGGGCTTAAACGCTGAGCCGGATTGCCTGAAAGCGTTGGTTGCACGATTAAATTGGCTGTCTTCATAGTCACGCCCACCCACAATAGACCGCACCGCACCGTCTGGCGCCATGGTTATTGAAGAGGCTTGCGAAAAATTTAAATCCACGCCGCGTGTATCAACAACATCGTTCAAAATTAATTGCGAAGCATCCTGCAATTTATGGTCAATGGTGGTTTTAACTTCCACCACGAACTCACCTTTAAGACCCTGCTTCTCCATCACGTCTAAAGTGTCTTGGTAAGCATAATCCAAAAACCAGTTAGGGCTTGCCGTAATACTCTGCTGCACAATTTGCGCTGGGGCACGGCGGGCTTGCAACAGCTCGCCTTGATTAATGAAGCCAGAATCCAACATGCGAAACAGCACCACATTGCTGCGGGCCCTTGATGCTTCAGGATTTTTATGCGGCGCATAATTTGTTGGCGCTTTAAACAGACCCGCTAAAACGGCTGACTCTGATAAATTAATATCGCGCACCGATTTTCCAAAATAAAACTGCGATGCCGCTTCCACTCCATAGTTGCCACCACCCAAATACGACCGATCGAGATAGAGTTTCAGAATTTCTTGCTTCGAAAGTCGCGCTTCAATCCACATCGATAAGAAGGCTTCATTCACTTTGCGGCGAATAGTTTTTTCTGGTGATAGAAATAAGTTCTTGGCAACTTGCTGCGTGATCGAAGAGCCGCCTTGCTTCAATCCATTGGCGCGCAAATTGCTCACGATGGCTCGCATGGTGCCGATCACATCAACACCAAAGTGATCGTAAAATCGCGCGTCTTCCGTTGCGAGTACGGCCTTGAGCAGCACCGGTGGAATCTCATCCAGCGGAATGGCGTCGTCTTGCCTGATGCCGCGCCGCCCAATGATTTCGCCTTTGCTGTCAGTGAACGTCACCGCATATTCACGACCGCGATTCCAAATATCACCCGTGCCAGAAAAGGGCGGCAGCGCAAAAGCCAACAGAGCAAAGGCAATCACCACGCCAAAGGTAAAAAAATCATCGATGAGATCGATCAGAAAGCGTTTCGGCCCAGAAATTCGAAACCAGCGATGCAGGAATGAGGAGTAGGCCGAACCTGATCGTTTTAACACGTCCCATGTTTCAAACAGCGCCGTGCTCACATAGGAATCTGCAGTCCAAATCACGCGGTAAATTACATTGTGGGTAGGGAGTTTTTTCACGGGCACCAGAATGATCTATTTCGGCTTTGAATTAAGCCTAATAAGGTTTGCAAGCAAGTTATAGACCAAATTTGTCAAAATCCAGATGAGTTGCTAGAGGATTGCTATGACCGAGCCTTTCTGGAAAACTAAATCTTTAGCCGAAATGACCAAGTTGGAATGGGAAAGCCTGTGTGATGGCTGTGGCCGTTGCTGCCTGAATAAACTTGAGGATGAGGATACGGGCGAGTTTCTTTATACACGGGCCGCCTGCAAATTGCTCGACATCGGAACGTGCCAGTGTACGGATTATGTGAACCGCGCCAAGCAGGTTCCCGATTGTGTAACCTTAACCGCAAAGAATGTGGCGGAGTTGGGCTGGCTACCGGAATCTTGCGCGTATCGTAGATTAAATGAAGGTTTGGGCCTCGCATGGTGGCATCCGCTTGTTTCCGGCACACCTGAAACAGTGCGCCAAGCTGGAATTTCCGTGGAGAATGATGCCTACACCGAGGAAGGTATTAAAATAGAAGAACTGGTTCACCATATTTGGAAATTGCCAAAGGCGAGACGGAAGAAATAGTCACCTCACCAATTCGGCCTCAACTAAATATCGCTGGGTGCCGTGGGTGATGGCGCTGAAGGGATAGCATGTGCTCAGCACCAAGTGGAAACCAGATGCGTGACGGTCGATTCCAGAGTTGTTGGCTTCAACAACGCGCATATTCACCACGCGATATGAAAACTCCAATCCATCGTCCCGCATCACTTTAATCAAGTCCCCCAGTTTCACATTTCGCAAGAATGAAAAATGAGTATCACGATGGGCAGCCATAACAGAGGTGCCGCGTTCGCCGGGGCGTGCAGTTTCGTTGAGAAGGGCTGGCCCAAAGGCTAAGGCTTCACCGGATGCGCCTTGCAACACAATCGCCTCAGCGCCAATGCGGTCAATGGTGATCCGTGCAATGGGATAAGTGTCGGCCCAGCTCCAAGCCTTGACAGGTTTTCCAGTAGTTAGAGATTGGGAGAAGGCGCGCTCCAACAAAACCTGCGCCAGTTGCGCTTTGGCAAAAATGTAAATGCTATTGCCGAAGAGGGTGAATGATGCGACCAACAACAGGATTGAGATGAGATTAAAAGCACCCCGACGCGAAAAACGCGTCGGAGCAAGAGTTGTGAGCATAACAGCGTTCATGCTGCTGCACTTTCGCGGCGAGCGAAGAACTGCATCACCAAAGCGATGAACGCGAAGATTAAACCAAGCAATGCCATTAACTCTGCATTGGTTGCAGTCTGTGGTAAACTCACAGGTGCATTTGGAGTTGCAGCAGCGGCAGCCACCATCTTTGCGAGCTGTAGGAACTCAGCATCAGCTTTTTGATCCGTACGCGGGGCAATTTGATTTGTGCTTTCACCAAACACACTTTCAAACACCCAACCGGCAGGCAACATCAATGGCACATCGGCGCGGGTCAGTTTATAACCAGCAGGACGCTTAGGTGATTTATCAACGGCCACCAAACTCGTCTGGCTAGAAACCAAATGATGTTCCAGTGCAACACTTAATACTGCTTTATCTGCCGTTGCCTGATCCATGGAACCCAATGTGGAGGCCACTTCAATTTCAGCAATCTTACGACGCGCCCAAAGTTTAGAAATGCCAGTGCCTTTTGCTGCACTAGCAACGGGCAGCTTTACTTCCCATGGTGTGTCACCAATCTTGCCGGTGATTTTGAGAACGCCGCTCAAAGAGTTTGAGTCCGCCATCAACATTACAGGTTCACCTTGATAGAGATCAGGCAAATCATTGGGTGTTATCTGTGCGGTTGAGCCAAACAGCTGGGCTTTGAGATCGGTGACGACAGGATTACCAATCTTTCCGAACAATTCAGTCATGCGTTCCACCACTTGTGTGCCTTCACCAATTTGCGTGAAGGTGCCACGACCCAGTTCAGCGGCTCTCGTCATCAGATAAGTATTCGGAGCCGACCCAATGCCAACCATGAACACGCGTGTGCGGCCACGGCCTTTAGCGATTGTGTCAAAGAGTTCTTGTTCATTGCCAATTGAACCATCAGTGATAAACACAATCTGGCGTAGATAGTTTTTGTCCGTTGGGTTTGCATCAATCAAAGCAGCCTTCATGGGCGGGATCATTTCAGTGCCACCACTGGCTTGCAAGTTTGAAACGAAGGCTTTGGCTTCCGCAATCTTGCCTTCAGTGGCTTGTACAGGTGCGCCGAAAAGATTGTCCATCGTGTCGTCAAAGCGGATGACATTAAAGCGATCAGTTGGTTTCATTTGTGCAAGCCCATAAAGCAAACTGTCTTTGGCCTGCGGCATCGAAGCTCCATCCATCGAACCTGAGTTATCAATCACAAACGTAATTTCGCGTGGATGATTTGTGGTTGAAGCCACAAGCGGCGGCGTCACAAACCCCAACAGATAATCGTGCCCGTTGATGGTTTCAGTAAACAATCCGGCTTGCGGTGCCATTCCTGACGCATTCCATGTGAGTTCAAAATCCTTATCAGCAAGCACAATGCCACTGAGCGAAATTTCGCGTGTGTTAGCATTTGGGCTAGTCATATCAATTTTATGATGGGCACTCTTCACATCGCGCAAAGCAAACCCGGCATCGAGGTGAACCGTGATGGAAACCGGATTGGTTGGCGCATTAAGGGCAGGGTTCATCACCGGCGGTGTTGGCGCTTCGGTTTTTGTGGTGCCTAAACCCTTCGCGCCGAAATCAACCGTCTGCACAATAGTCTGTGGATTATAGCGTGGCGCTACCACCAGCGGCAGGCGCAAATTATAGGTGCCAGAGCTTTGAGCAATGGTTTGTTGATATTCTATTTGCACCACAACTTTTTCATGCGGGCCAATGTTGGCAACCGAGTTTGTAAACATGTTGGGTCGCTCTTGCTCCAGCAATGAAGCGGCCTCGCCATTATTCTTGGCCGTTTCATAAATAACTTTGGCTTCCTGCTTTTCTTTGATGTCGCCGACAATGACGCGGGTGCCAGACACAATTTTCAAAGTATCAACCGCGGAATTATCAGGCAGCGGAAAAACATAAACGCCTTCCACCCAACCATCCGAGGGATTGTTGAACTGCTGCGTGACAATAGTGCGGGCGGTGGGGCCAGAAATTGTGACGGTGTAATCTGTAGCGACACGCGGCGCTTCCAAATATTTACCAGCCTCGGATGATTTTAAAAGTAGGCCGCCCGATTGCATGTCGTTTGGCGTGACCAGATTGGGCTTTATTTCTATAGCGAAAGCCGAACTGATGAAAACAGTTGCGGCAGTTATAATGCGTGCGATGAAACTTGAGCTGCGATGCAGCGAGATGGCGTTCACGGGTTATCCTCCAGATTAGGTTGTCGTGCCCCGACTCTTGAAGATTACTGCGTGTTAACAATGCGCCGCCAATGTGAAGACCGTCAAACTTCGGCAACCTTGCGTATTGCCCGTGGGCAATCTTTGTGGAATTGTACGGTTTTGTACGGATTGCAAATTGATGAGCGACGATGATCTTTCAGCCGAGGAAAACCGCGCGATTAGCGGTATGATCCGTGAAGAATTGGCCAGACGCAGGCTCACCCGGCAGCATTTGGCCGATAAAGCCAAGATCAGTTTATCGACAATTGAAAAGGCCTTATCAGGCCAGCGCCCTTTCACATTAGCAACGGTTGTGCGGATTGAAGAAGCCCTCGTTCTCTCTTTGCGCAAAGTGAAATCATCACCAGTCAATGAAGCAGCGCTGGCTCCACAATCGTTAGGGTCCTATTCACGCCCTGCTGTGTCTTGGCTAGAAGGTGATTATCTCACCTTGCGCGCCTCGTTCAGCGATCCAGACGGCATCTATGCTTATCTCACCGAAATTAAATGGGACTTGGCCCTTTCACATTTAGTCTTCCGTGAATCCGAACGCATTGACACGCAATTCAAGCAAGATGGTTCAGTCTCAGTTCCCCATCAATCGGGCTATATCTATTTGGTTACGAACAAGATGGGACAATATCGCTTGATTATTCTATCGCGCCCGATGATCTCTGGCGAAATGTATGGTCTCATCACCACGCTGCAATCAGGCCGAGGAACATTGCTCACACCAGTTTCAACGCCCTTAGTTCTGGTGCCTGTGAAAAACTTTGAAAATGAAATTCAATTTGGTAAAATTGCCGAAGGTTCAGCTGTGTTTGAGCGCTATAGAGATTTGCTCAAGCGAGCAGTCGATGAACCCTTCGTGTTGATGATCAGTTGAATATGGACCTCACCGCAGAACTTGTGGCCAAGGTGCACCGCATCGAAGTTGATGAGGGACCACGACCCGAGCGCGCGCAAATGGATGATAATGATTATCGTCTGTATACGGAACGTCTATTGGCGGAGTTTGGCGAAGCACCGCTGCGTGTGTTTGCCTACGGTTCTTTGATTTGGAAGCCAGAATTTGAATTTGTGAAGCAAGCCCCGGCAACACTTGAAGGCTGGCACCGCAGTTTTTGCATGAAGATTGAACGCTGGCGCGGAACCAGAGCACAGCCCGGTTTGATGATGGCGCTGGACCAAGGCGGTATGTGCGAAGGCATAATCTATGAATTGCCGCATAAAAATTATGTAGAGCAAGTGGAACGATTGTTGCGTCGAGAAATGACCAACAAGCCACCGACCAATAATCCAATGGTTCTAAAAGTTGACATGGCTGGCCAAACAATTCCAGCAATTGCTTTCACGGCAAGCGCCGCAGTGCCGAGTTATCAAGGCAAACTGCCATTGCCAGAAGTGGCAAAAATTTTAGCGCGCGCTGCTGGCCATTGGGGCACGGGAGCTGAGTATCTTTTCAACACTGTGAACCATCTAGAACAGCTGGGTATTCGCGATGAGAACTTGTGGGAATTGCAAAAATTGGTGGCGGATGAAATTAAGGCATTGCGCTAATGCGCTTCAGCTTTCTTCGCCATGTTTAGGCAAACGTGACTGAATGATCTTGTGGTTTGTCGGCTTGCGGATCTGCACTGCAGCCGCCAACACCATGGGTTCAAATTCTTTTCCACCTTGGGCAATGTAGTCAAAAAACATGCTGCGCATGCGTGGTTCCCAAAAACTATTGATGTGGCTGGCAAGATCTTTTGTGCCTTCAACTTCGCCATAAGACTTGAAGAATGCGGCCATTTGATTGGCCATGCGCACCATGTCACGCGTTTCCATTGAGTTCTCCATCAAAAATCATAATGCCCGCCTTGGAAAGCGCCGCGAGGTGAAGGCCAGCTTGACTAGCCAATTTTAAAGCAAGGGCTGTTGGAGCAGATATTGTAGCCAACGCGCCAATGCCGACTGCCGCGCATTTCTGCACAAGTTCAAAACTGCATCTTGAAGACATTAATACGAAGCCATCGGGCTTCATATGGGAGCGTGCCATTGCACCGATCAATTTATCCAAAGCATTGTGGCGGCCTACATCTTCCCGCGCCAATAAAATTGCTCCGTCTACGGAGCAAAATGCGGCAGCATGAACAGTGCGGTTCAGCTCATTCATCGGCTGATGGGCGGGCAGGGCAACAAAGGCTCTCGCTACCGCGTCCGTATCGAGCGCGGGCGCATGTAATTTTCCATCCGGCATACGAATAGCATCGGCCATCTCTTCAATGCCACAAAGCCCACAGCCCACACGGCCCTCTATGGAGCGTGAAATCATCCGTTCACGGATTAAATTGGATTCAGATATTGCAAGATCAACCGAAAAACCTTCGCCAGATGGCATGACAAGAACATTGCTGATATGTGAGGCGTGGGCGACTAAGCCTTCAGACAAGGCAAAGCCAATAGCAAAATCCTCAAGATCAGCAGGTGTTGCCATCATCACGGCGTAAGATGTGGAATTGATCAGCAAGGCGACGGGAATTTCTTCAGGAAGAAACCAGGTTGTTGGGTGGCCTGCAAGTTGGCCGCTCACTTGTACCGAACAAGAGCCCTCATCCGGCCTTCGGCCACCTTCTCCCCTTTGCAAGGGCAAACGGGAGAAGGGCAATAATTCACTACCCTTCTCCCGTCCCTCTTGGGAGGGGAGAAGGTGGCCGAAGGCCGGATGAGGGCTCTTTTCTAAGTTCACTCCGCCGCAACCCGCTTGTTTTCTTCCTCGCGGACCTCCCAATCCTTCTGCCATTCGCTGGGCTGATTGGAAAGTGTGACCTGCACTGCCGTCACTTTATATTCAGGGCAATTGGTGGCCCAATCGGAATATTCAGTGGTGATCACATTGGCACCCGTCACCGGATGATGGAACGTGGTGTAGATTACACCTTGCGGCATACGTTCAGTAATCAGTGCACGGAGCGTTGTTCCGCCAATGCGGCTGGCAAGCGAAATCATCGCTCCATCCTTAATGCCGCGCACTTCAGCATCATGCGGATGGATTTCCAAAACGTCTTCCGGATGCCAAGTGGAATTTTCGGTGCGCCGCGTTTGCGCGCCCACATTATATTGCGAGAGAATGCGGCCTGTCGTGAGAATGAGCGGGAACTCACGGTTGGTGCGCTCAGGGGTTGGCACATATTCCGTAATCATAAACCGACCCTTGCCACGCACGAATTGTCCGATGTGCATAATCGGTGTGCCTTCAGGAGCCTTGTCATTGCACGGCCACTGAATTGAACCCTTCTCATCGAGCTTGGCAAAAGACACACCTTTGAAAGTAGGCGTGACCAAAGCGATCTCATCCATAATTTCGCCAGCATCATTATAAGCCATCGCATAACCCATGGCTTGTGCGAGATCACAAACGATCTGCCATTCATGCTTGCCTTGCATCGGGGCTTTCACTTGGCGCACGCGATTGATGCGGCGCTCCGCGTTGGTGAAGGTACCATCCTTTTCCAAAAACGAAGTGCCAGGCAAAAACACATGTGCGAAAGCAGCGGTTTCATTCAGGAATAGATCCTGCACCACAACCATTTCCATATTTTCAAGGGCAGCAGTCACGTGCTTCGTATTAGGATCAGATTGCGCAATATCTTCGCCTTGAATAAAGATACCACGGAATGTGCCTTCAACCGCAGCGCTCAACATATTTGGAATGCGAAGGCCTGGTTCATTGTCCAGTGTTGTACTCCACACTTCGTTGAACAGATTGCGCACAGTGTCGTCAGAGATGTGACGATAGCCCGGAAGCTCATGCGGGAATGAACCCATATCACAAGCACCCTGCACATTGTTTTGTCCACGAAGCGGATTTACGCCAACGCCATCACGACCAATGTTACCAGTGAGCATCGCAAGATTCGCCATGCCCATCACCATGGTAGAGCCTTGGCTGTGCTCAGTAACGCCTAAGCCATAATAGATCGCACCATTGCCGCCCGTGGCAAATAAGCGAGCCGCACCGCGAATTTCCTCAGCAGGAACTCCGGAAATAGATTCTAACGTTTCTGGAGAGTTTGATTGATCACGGATAAAATCAGTCCATCGTGCGAATTCATTGGTGTCGCAACGCTCGGCGATGAAGGCTTTGTTTTCTAAGCCTTCAGATACAATGACATGCGCCAAGGCATTAATGATCGCAACGTTAGTGCCGGGGCGCAATTGCAAATGGAACTGCGCTTCAACATGAGGTGAACGAACCGAGTCTGTGCGGCGTGGATCAGCCACGATCAACTTGGCACCTTGGCGCAAACGCTTTTTCATGCGCGATGCAAAAACCGGATGACCATCCGTAGGGTTGGCACCAATGATCAAAATCACATCCGCTTTGGAAACCGATTTGAAATCTTGCGTCCCAGCCGATGTGCCGAAAGTTTTCGACAAGCCGTAACCAGTTGGCGAATGGCAAACACGAGCGCACGTATCCACATTATTATTATTAAAAGCAGCGCGGATCATTTTCTGAACAACGTAAACTTCTTCATTGGTGCAGCGTGACGAAGTTATGCCGCCGATTGAACCGCGACCATATTTTTTCTGAACGGATTTAAAACCTGAAGCCGCATGGGCAATGGCTTCTTCCCAGCTTACTTCTTTCCACTCATCAGTAATCCGTGTACGGATCATTGGCGATGTGATGCGGTCTTTGTGCGTGGCATAGCCCCAAGCAAAGCGACCCTTCACACAAGAATGACCTTCATTGGCACCGCCATTTTTGTAAGGCACCATGCGAATAACTTCGTCGCCCTTCATTTCAGCTTTGAAGGAACATCCAACGCCGCAATAAGCACAAGTAGTCACCACAGAATGTTCGGGTTGGCCTTTGGCTATCACTGATTTTTCAGTGAGCGTTGCGGTGGGGCAGGCTTGCACGCAAGCACCGCAGGACACGCATTCCGAATTCATAAAGCCTTCGTCCATGCCTGCCGAAACATGGGAAGCAAAACCGCGACCATCGATTGTGAGTGCGAATGTGCCTTGCACTTCTTCGCACGCCCGAACGCAGCGTGAACACACGATGCATTTCGCCGGATCAAATGTGAAATAGGGATTGCTCTCATCTTTTTCTTTGAAGCGGAAATTTTCCTCGCCACCCACGCGGGCCTTGGTGTGGTTTTCACCATCATAGCCATATCGCACATCACGAAGGCCCACGGCACCGGCCATGTCTTGCAATTCGCAATCGCCATTGGCCGCACAGGTGAGACAATCCAGCGGATGATCCGAAATATAAAGTTCCATCACGCCTTTACGTAAATTATTCAGGCGATCATTTTCAGTTTTAACTTTCATGCCCGCAGCAACCGGTGTGGTGCAGGAAGCAGGAGTTCCCTTTCGGCCTTCAATCTCAACAAGGCACAGTCGGCACGAACCAAATGCGTTAACCGTGTCAGTGGCGCAGAGTTTTGGAATCTTGGTTCCAAGCTCCATCGCAGCCCGCATGATCGACGTGCCTTCGGGAACAGTGATGCTGAGACCATCGATTTCCAAAGTGACCATAGTGGTCGATTCAGATTTTGCCGTGCCGAAATCTAATTCTTTGATGAGAGTCATTCTGCAGCCTGTCTGATTGGTTTGTCGAAATCTTCGGGAAAATGTTTGACCGCACTCATCACCGGCATCGGTGTAAGGCCGCCCATGGCGCAGAGCGATCCGTCGGTCATGGTTTGGCACAGGTCTTCGAGAAGCAATAGATTTGCGTCACGATCTTCACCAGCAACAATCTTGTCAATCACTTCAACGCCGCGTGTGGAGCCGATGCGGCACGGCGTGCATTTGCCACAGGATTCAATGGCGCAGAATTCCATCGCAAAACGTGCTTGCTCCGCCATGTCAACGGAATCATCAAACACCACCAAGCCGCCATGACCCACCATCGCCATATTGGCGGCGAAGGTTTCATAATCCATAGGTAGATCAAGTTGTGAGTCTGGGAGATATGAGCCCAGCGGCCCGCCCACTTGCACAGCGCGAACCGGATAACCCGAATAAGTGCCACCACCAAAATCATTAATCAGTGTACGGAGGGTTATGCCAAACGCTTTTTCAACCAATCCGCCTTGTTTGATGTTGCCAGCGAGTTGGAAGGGCAAAGTTCCGCGCGAACGGCCCATGCCGTAATTCTTATAGGCGGCAGCACCATTCGCTAAAATATAGGGAACTGCGGCAAAGCTGAGGACGTTATTAATAATCGTCGGTTTACCAAACAATCCAACCAGTGCTGGAATCGGCGGCTTGGCGCGAACCATACCGCGTTTGCCTTCCAAGCTTTCCAGCATTGCAGTTTCTTCACCGCAAATATAAGCGCCTGCGCCACGGCGCACTTCGAGCGTGAAAGAATGATCCGTAGACTGAATATTCTGTCCAAGCCAATTTGCATCGGTCGCAATGCGGATGGCTTTCTTCATGGTGCTGATGGCATCGGGATATTCCGAGCGAATATAAATGAAGCCTTTTGTAGCGCCCGCTGCGATACCCGCAATGGTCATACCTTCGATGAGCATGAAAGGATCACCCTCCATCACCATGCGGTCGGCGAATGTGCCTGAGTCACCTTCGTCGGCATTGCAACAGACATATTTCTGGTCGGCCTTAGCATCGTGAACCGTTTTCCATTTGATGCCTGTTGGAAAACCAGCGCCACCGCGCCCGCGCAAACCAGAGTCGGTGACTTCTTGCACAATAGCGGAACCCGCTAAGTTCAAAGCTTTCTTCAATCCGGCAAAGCCATCATGTGCTAAATAATCCGAAAGCGAAACAGGATCCGTAATTCCAGCGCGGGCAAATGTCAGGCGCTCTTGATTCTTGAGATAGGGCAGCTCTTCAACAAGCCCATGACACAATGTGTGTTTCTGGCCCTCATAGAATTTAGCAGCAAACAAACGCTGCACATCGCCCACTTCAACCGGGCCATAACCCACACGGCCTTTGGCTGTTTCAACTTCCACGAAAGTCTCCAGCCACGCCATGCCGCGTGATGAGTTGCGAATGATCTGCACACTGATCTTTTGCGCGGCCGCCTCGGCGGCAATCGCTTTTGCAACGTCATTTGCACCAACGGCAAGGGCGGATGAATCGCGGGGCACATAAATTTTAATCATGTGCGAAGTCCTTCAACTACGGATTCAAATTTCTTGACGTCAACACGCGCCACAGGGCGCTCATCCACCATCATGGCCGGTGCTGAGGCACAGAGGCCCAAACAGTAAGTGGCTTCCAACGTGATCAACTTATCAGCCGTGGTATCACCGACTTTGATTTTTAGGAAATTCTCAACGGCGTCCACCAAATTGCGTCCACCCATTGATTGACAGGCTTCAGCTTTGCACAACTTGATCACATGTTTGCCAGTGGGCTTCAAATGAAAGTCGTGATAGAAAGTTGCAACACCATAAGCTTCAGCGCGGGAAATGTTCAAAGCATTGGCGATGGCAGGCAATGAACTTTCGGGCACAAACCCAAGTTCATGCTGCACATCATGCAGAATTTCCAATAGCGCATCCGGCTTATTGCCATAACGGGCTGCAATGGCCACGGCGGGATCCGCCTTGCCAGATTTGATATCGATGAGGGTGCGTGTTTTTGCCATGGCTGATCATAGTGAGCGCCGAGTCAAACTGCCAATCGGCCCTGCTTATGAGGTCATAGGCGCCATCAATGGACTTTGAATTTCTTAGCCGCTTTGAATAAAGCAGCAATGGCGGGCGACAGGGGATCGCGGTCCACCGCCACAAGGCCAACAGCGTGGCTGACCGTGGGTTCGGCCAAAGGGATGGCTTTAACGCCTTCGAGTGCGCCCATAGCGTTCTTAAAATAATCCGGCATGATCGAGCAAAGGTTCATGGAACGGACTGAAGAAATAAGATTCATAATGGAATTGGTTTCAAGCCGAGGCGAGGGGTGAGCCTTGGCCGCAGCAAAGGCCCGATCAATGATTCTACGGTTTTGCATATTGGGCGTGAGAAGGGCGAGCGGCTGTTGGGCTGCTTCAAACCACGTTACTGACTCCCGCGTTGCATATTCATGGGTGTCTGAAATAAACAGACAATAATTCTCGCGGTAGAGTTCAGCACTCATCAACCCTTCCACCGGCTCATTATCCAAATAGGTGATTCCGGCTTCAATTGAATAATCACTCAGTGCACGGATGATTTCTTCAGAGCTGTGCGAGAGAATTGTAAAATCCACTGCCGGATGCATAGCATTCATGGCTTTAGTTAAAAACGAGGCCATGGGCAGCGCTGAAGGAATGACCCCCAGAACCATACGGCCCACCAGCTCACCCTTTTTACCTTTGATCTGAACCAGCTCCTGTTGCAGGTTTTGCCAGTTGTCTAAAATGAGATGGGCCCATTTCAAAACCCGCTCACCTTCAGGGGTCAGCCCGATGTAACGCTGGCCGCGCTCCACAATGGGCACGCCAAGTTCTTGTTCTAACTGACGAATCCGGCCTGATAATGTGGGTTGCGTTACATTGCACGCGGCTGCCGCTCGCGTAAAATGCTTCTCACGGGTCAAGGCCGCCAAATATTGTAATTGCCGAATGTCCATGTGCGTACAGTAACTTAAGGCCGAAATATAGCACGGTTAAAAAAATAAAACCTATAATAGGAAAATAATGCTTGACGGCGTACGGTGCTTGAGCTAGACCTGATCACACTCCAGAAGAGGGTGAAGACTTTTCAGTCTCCCCAAAACTCATTTGAAAGATTTGACATGATCAATGACGCTCCAGCTTGGGCCGATATTCGCGCGCGCTATGAGGCGGCGAGTGAGTCAGTGGCTCAAATTGCCGCTGGTATTGATACGACACCTCATAAACTCACTCTGAGAGCGCGCACTGAAGGGTGGCTGCTTCGCACGGCTCAAAAAGCCAAAAAGCCGAAACCGCAAAATACCAGAGACACCATTCGGCGTCTCAAAGGGCTTTTGCAGAATCGTCTGACTCAGCTTGAAGGGCAGTTGAGTGAAATTGGCGCGGAGGTGAATGCGCTGGCCAGCGAGCGCGATATTCGTGCCACCAATACATTGGTGCGTACATTGGAAAAGGTGCTGGAACTTGAACAGAAAGACCGCAAGCAACGCAGCCACCGCGCCCGTCAAACCAGAAAGCTTAATGACGCCGAGCGTGATGAACTTGCGAAACGCATTGCGTCACTTCAAGAGGAACCAGAAAACTTGGATCAAGGAACTGAAGCCGCACCGGGTGACCGAGATATTACATGATTGGCGCTATTGGGCCAGAGCCGATCAACTTCCCCCTGAAGGTAAAGACTGGCGAAGCTGGCTCATTCTCGGTGGTCGCGGCTCTGGTAAAACCAGAAGTGGTGCCGAATGGGTGCGAGCCCTAGCGCTTGGCCAATGGGGTGTACGTGCACATCGGATTGCCATTGTCGCACCAACTTATTCTGAAGCGCGGCTGGTGATGATTGAAGGTCAATCAGGGTTGCTTTCAGTTCACAGTGATGATGAGCGACCGTTATTTGAGCCATCAAAGCGGGTGTTGACATGGCCTAACGGGTGCATGGCACATATTTTTTCGGCAGATCAACCCGATAGTTTACGCGGGCCCCAATTTGATGCTGCTTGGTGTGATGAGCTTGCCAAATGGAAACATGCTGATGCGGCCTGGAACATGTTGCAGTTTGCATTGCGTTTGGGGGAGAACCCAATAGCGGTGATCACCACCACACCACGGCCCATACCAATTTTAAAGCGTTTGCTGAAAGACGCCGGAACCGTGACCACGCATTCGACCACTTTTGATAATAGAAAAAATCTTGCACCCCCGTTTTTGGCCGAGGTTCTGCAACGTTATGGCGGCACGAGATTAGGTCGACAGGAATTAAACGGTGAGCTGATTGATGATGATCCAAACGCATTGTTCAAGCGCGAGATAATCGAAAATAAACGTGTGGCGGACCATCCGCCCCTCACTCGCATTGTAGTGGCCGTGGACCCGCCCGCTGGCTTTGGTAAAAATAGTAATGCTTGCGGCATTGTGTGTGTAGGCCTCGGCGTTGATGGGCGTGGTTATGTGCTGGATGATGTCTCGGCGCAGGGCTTGCGCCCCGCCAAATGGGCGGCGCGGATTGTGGCTTTGTATCACGCCCGAAAAGCTGACCGTGTGGTGGCAGAAATTAATCAAGGGGGTGCCATGGTGGAGCAGGTGCTGCGCGAGGTGGATGAAAATATTTCGTTCCGCGCTGTTCATGCAACACGCGGAAAGAAAGCCAGAGCCGAACCCGTCGCCGCACTTTATGAGCAGGGCCGCATTTCACACGTGGGATCATTCCCTGAGCTTGAAGATGAAATGTGTTCAGTGATTGGTGAGGGTGCTGGCAGCCCCGATCGCTTGGATGCGTTGGTGTGGGCGGTGAGTGATTTAATGTTGAAGCGCAGAGTGGAACCACGGGTAAGAGTGGTGTGAAGAAATTTTACTCTACTATCCTTCTCCCCTTGAGGGAGAAGGTGCCCGCAGGGCGGATGAGGGGTTGTTGGCGATAGAATTCGTGGCCACCGACCCCTCATCCGTCTCGCGCAAGAAAGATGCGCGATCCACCTTCTCCCTCAAGGGGAGAAGGAATAGTTAGCAAGGAATCCACATGTTCAAAAAACTACAATCATTCTTCACGCCTGAGCAAAAACAATTTCGTTCACAGCCGGTTATCTCTCTGCAATCGGTTGGCCAACCACAATGGACGCCGCGCAATTATGCTTCAATTGCGCGTGAAGGGTTTGCTAGTAATGCGGTTGCCTATCGCTGTGTGCGCATGATTGCCGAAGCCGCAAGTTCAATTCCACTGCTCCTCTATGCCGGGGACACAGAGCTTATAGCGCATCCACTCATGGGGTTGTTGCAGCGCCCAAACCCCGCGCAAACGGGTCGTGAATTGATTGAAAATATCATTTCATTTCTGCAGGTTGCAGGAAACTCCTATCTTGAAGTCTCAAGTTTAGAGGGAACACCGCGCGAACTGGTTTCGCTGCGGCCTGACCGCGTGCGCGTGATTGCAGGTAGCAATGGTTGGCCGGAAGCTTATGATTATTCAGTGCACGGATCATCGGTGCGGTTGGCGGCTGAAAACGTCTTGCACATTCGCTTGTTCAATCCGCTGGATGACTATTACGGACAGTCGCCGCTGGAGGCCGCACAGCGTTCAATTGACACGCACAATGCTGCATCAGGTTGGAACAAAGCGATGTTGGATAATGCGGCAAGGCCTTCGGGTGCCTTGGTGTTTGCGGCGTCCGAAGGCCAAATGACAACCGAACAATTCGAACGCATCAAGGGTCAACTCGAGGACACCTATCAAGGGGCCAAGAATGCTGGTCGCCCGATGATTTTAGAAGGTGGACTCGACTGGAAAGAAATGGGCTACAGCCCAAAGGACATGGAATTTACCGAAACTAAAAATGCCAGTGCGCGCGAAATTGCCTTGGCCTTTGGCGTGCCGCCGATGCTGCTTGGAATTCCGGGAGATAATACATTTGCAAATTACGCAGAAGCCAACCGCACTTTTTGGCGACAAGCCGTGGTGCCTATTTTGGGTCGTGTGACTGACGCTTTGACCAATTTCATCGGCCCGCAATTTGGCGAAGGACTGCGCTTGAGTTTTGATCTCGACCAAGTGGAAGCCCTAGGCCCCGACCGCGATGCATTATGGAAGCGCGTAAATGATGCGAGCTTTTTGAGCGTCGATGAGAAGCGAGCAGCGGTGGGGTATTAAGATGTATCTTACTTCTCCTTCTCCATGAAATGGGGAAGGTGGCCCGTTGGGGCCGGATGGGGTGGCTCGCACTCAATTTTTTGACACCGAGCTCCCCACCCGTCTCGCATACGCGATCCACCCTCCCCGCGTTGCGAGGAGGGATAAATAATCATCAAGGAATACCACATGACCCTTCGCCTAACCCGGCGCGGGCTGGGGCAGCCGTTGCAGGCATTCCCCGGCACCGGCTTGTTTTCTGGCTATGCCAGTTTGTTTAATAAGCGCGACGGCACGGGCGATATTGTGATGCCCGGAGCTTTTGCAAGTAGCCTAAAAAAACGTGGCGTCGAAAACATCCGTATGCTGTTTCAACATGATCCGGCCGAACCCGTTGGCACCTGGCTCGACATCCATGAAGATGAACGCGGACTTTTTGTGCAAGGCCGCCTCGATAAAAATGTGCAGCGTGGCCGCGAACTTTTTTCTCTTCTCGAGAATGGAGGACTCGATGGACTGTCAATCGGGTTCAAAACCGTGAGTGCCAAACAGGACCGTGCCAGCAACACCAGACGCTTATTCACCATCGACCTTTGGGAAATTTCACTTGTTACATTTCCGATGCTGGAGGGTGCGCGGGTGAGTGCGGTTAAAACGCGAGCTCGAGAACGGGCAGAAAATCTTTTCAACTCTAACCAAGGAATCATTAATGGACAATCTCGAAACCAAAGTGGCAACCGCCGCGAATTCTTATGACGATGTGCTCACCGCGTTTGAATCGTTCAAGGACGCGAATGACGAACGTCTTGATCAAATTGAAAAACGCATGAGTGCCGATGTGATCACTACCGAAAAAGTTGATCGCATTAATAAGGCGCTCGATGAGCTGATGCTGAAATCTCGCCGCCCTGTTTTAGGTGCGGATGCAAAGGCCGAACCAACAGAACATAAGAAAGCCTTCGACACCTATGTGCGCAAAGGTGAAAGCAATGGTTTGGCTGCCATTGAATCAAAAGCCATGTCGGTGGGTTCTGGCCAAGATGGGGGCTATTTGGTTCCAGCTGAAGTGGAAGCCGCCATTGGGCGGTTGCTCTCTAAAGCATCACCCATGCGAGCCATTGCTGATGTGCGCCAAGTCTCGGCAACGCTTTACAAAAAACCCTTCAACACCACGGGTGCTTCCGCCGGTTGGATTGGTGAAGCGGCCTCACGTCCACAAACCGGCAGTGCGACATTGGCCGAATTGCAATTCCCCACCATGGAACTTTATGCCATGCCAGCCGCAACGCAGGCATTGCTTGACGACAGTATTGTGAATTTGGATGAGTGGATTGCCCGCGAAGTGGAAGTGGTGTTTGCCGAGCAGGAAACGGATGCGTTTCTCAATGGTGATGGCATCACGCGGCCCAAGGGTATTTTAGCATACACAAAAGTGGCGCAATCGGCTTGGACTTGGGGCAATACAGGTTACATTCCAACCGGAGTTGCCGCTGCATTCGCAGCAACAAATCCGACCGATAAAATGGTAGATTTGATCTACGCGCTTAAAGCCTCCTATCGTCAAAATGCCCGCTTCATGCTCAGCCGTGCAACACAAGCACTGGTGCGTAAATTTAAAGATGCACAAGGCAATTACCTCTGGCAGCCTGCGGCCACTGCAGATGGCAGCTCCATGCTGCTCAATTTCCCTGTGGTGGAAAGCGAATATATGCCGGACATCACCACGGATTCATTCTCGATGGCCTTTGGCGATTTCAAGCGCGGTTATTTGATTGTGGACCGCGTGGGGGTTCGCATTTTGCGTGATCCATACTCCACCAAACCTTACGTGCTGTTCTACACCACCAAACGTGTGGGTGGCGGAATGCAAGATTTCGATGCGATTAAACTGATGAAGTTCGGCGTGTCGTAAATCACCTTACTTCTCCTTCCCCACAAAGTGGGGAAGGTGCCCCCTTGGGCGGATGGGGTGGCTCCGAGTTTAAAATCAAACATCGAGCTCCCCACCCGTCTCGCTGGCGCGATCCACCCTCCCCGCTCCGCGAGGAGGGATAAGATTTTCAGGAACTCCCCATGTCAACCATTCTCACTACTCCACCCTCGGTGGAACCTATAAGCTTGGCCGAAGCCAAGGTGCATTTGCGCATTACGCATAATGATGACGACACATATATCAGTGCACTGATCATTTCGGCGCGGCGCGCTGTTGAACAGCGCTACGATATTTCACTGCTGCAACAAAGCTGGTCAGTCTTTGTCGATGATTGGCCGGATGTCGGCATTTTCGATCTGCCATTGTTTCCGGTGATGTCGATTGCCGATGTTAAAATCTATGGCGATGATGATGTGGCGGCCACTTTGGATCCGGCACATTATTATTTGGATACCGTGTCGCGTGCCGCTCGTCTGGTGTTGCGCATGGGTCGCATCTTTCCACCTCCGGGCAGGCGTGCCAATGGCATTGAAATTAAACTGGTTGCAGGTTTCGGCGCGACCGCCGCTTCGGTGCCCAGCACAATAAAACAAGCTCTGCTGATCACACTCTCCGACTGGTTTGCCAATCGCGGTGACGAACAGAGTGCTTCATTGCCGATCAGTGCGCTTGAATTGCTAGCACCTTTTCGTAATGTGAGGGTGGCATGAATCCGGCGCTCAGTTTGCAACAGGCGATCCGTGCTGCATTGTTGGCGCGCACGACGCTCACCTCACTATTGGGGGGTGGGCATATCTTTGATGAAGAACCGCGTGGTGTAAAGCCACCCTATATCACCTTCACGGCAATCGAAACCCGCGACTGGAGTGTGGTCGATCAAAAAGCCCATGAACATTTTGTCAGTTTGGAAATTATAACCAACTCAAGAAGCCGTGCCGCCGCCCATGCCATTTCCAATGAAGTGGAACTGGCTCTTGATGGTGCGTTGCTTACGTTGACAGATCACAAGCTCATTAATCTGCGGGTGATATTCACCAATGTGATGCGCACCAAATCGACTGAAAATTTTGGTGCAGTGTTGCGCTTCCGCGCTGCCACCGAACCCCTTTAAGGAGCCACCATAATGACTGCCCAAAAAGGCCGCGACCTGCTGTTGAAAATCGACACAACAGGCACTGGCACCTTCGTCACCGTTGCTGGATTGCGCAGCAACACTCTCACATTTAACGCTGAAACGGTTGATGCCAGTTCCCAAGATTCTGCAGGAGCATGGCGCGAATTATTGGCAGGAGCGGGGTTGAAATCAGCCAGCATCAGAGGTCAAGGCATATTTAAGGATGCAAGTTCTGACGTGTCGATCCAAAATTATTTTTTCAACGGCACCATTGTGAATTG
>JANPGD010000101.1:0-14487 GCA_031423845.1 Hyphomicrobiales bacterium
TGAAAGCGACCCAATGTAAATCACGCGACCATCATCATCGAGTGATTTCAAAGCAGGGCAAGGCTCATTCACATAATTGGTTTCAAATTCATAATCATCTTCGATGATCACAAAATTTTGCTCTGAGGCTTTTTTGAGAAGCGCCATGCGCCGCTCCAACGGCATTGTAACTGTGGTTGGAAATTGATGGCTGGGTGTTGTGAAAACGATATCGGCCCCATTGAGCGCCGCACTTGGCACCAAACCCTTCTCATCAACCGGCACCAACTTAACATGATCAGTTGCAAGCTTAAAAATATTGCGCATGTCGGAATAGCCCGGCTCTTCCATGGCCACTTGCGTGGACCGATCGACCAGCAGACTGGTTAAAATAAACAGTGCGTTTTGGGCACCAAGGGTTATGAGAATCTCATCGTCGCTGGCCATGATGCCACGGCGCGGAAGAATGCGGCGGCGAATTTGTTCAACTAGCAATGGATCATCGGCGGCCGATGAATCATTGGTCCACGCCCCCAACCACTTCTTGCCCAAAGCTTGTCTCGTGCAATCGCGCCACTCTGCCAATGGAAAAAGATTATGGTCTACTTGGCCGTAAATATATGGATAAGTATAGTCCTGCCAATCACCGGGCCTTATGGTGTTTTCTTGTAAGGCCGGGCGCTGCTTAACCCGCGCTGCCCAATCTAATCCAAAATTCGGAATTTGCGATTTGTTAGAAGGTGCGAACGGTTTGGCAACACTGTCTTCAATGGCTTTATCAGAGACATAATATCCCGACCGTTCTTTGGCTAAGAGATAACCATCGTCAAGCAAACCTTGATAGGCGAGCACCACAGTGTTGCGAGACACACCAAGGGTTTTTGCCATTTTACGGGTGGAGGGAATGGGCTCAGATCGGTCAAGTTTGCGATCGAGAATCGCAGAAACCAGTGCTTCACGGATTTGAGATTGCAGGGAAGCATATTCCCCGCGTTTGATATGGATAAGCCAGTCGCGCATCCAAAGGCTTTAGCATTGGACCCATGGTTGGTCCAGTTATTTATATTACGGGAAAGCCGCCCCACGGCTTTACCGTGCGCAATGCGAGCGCTGATTGGATGCGTTGAATGCCAGGGAGTCGCGATAATTTAGTGCGGTGAACGCGCTCATAATCGCTGGAGTCCGCCGCGGCGACACGCAGTAAATAATCGAACTGGCCGCTCATCAAATGGCATTCGAGAATCTCAGGCACACGCTGCACGGCCTTTTCAAATTTCTCGAAGGCTTCTTCAGTTTGCGAACCGAGAGAGACTTCCACGAAGAACTCATTGGCAAGACCGAGGCGCTTTCCATCAAGTGTTGCAGTGTAACCTGTGATAATTCCGGTTTTTTCTAAAAGCTTCACGCGGCGATGGCAGGATGATGGCGACAATCCCGCCCTTTCTGCCAATTCAGCAATCGGAATGATGGCTTTGCGTTGCAACTCAGTGAGAATGATTTTATCGATCTTGTCTAATTTTTCGATTTTCATTCGTATTTTATGACACATATTAGAATTTTTTGCCAGTATCTATTCTGAATTGTTGCCATATTGAAAATTCATTCTCGCGAATTGATTTATGCTGTTGGCATTAGGGAGAAACATCATGCTCATTGGCGTTCCAAAAGAAATTAAGAATCACGAATATCGCGTTGGCTTCACGCCAACATCAGTGCGCGAAGCTGTGCGCCATGGCCACGACGTGTGGGTGCAGGCGAATGCAGGCTCTGGCATCGGCTCCAGCGATGCGGATTACACCGCTGCGGGTGCAAAAATTGTGGCTTCTGCGGCTGATATTTTTGCCAAAGCTGATATGATTGTGAAGGTGAAAGAACCGCAAGCCGGCGAACGCGCCATGCTTCGCGAAGGCCAAATTCTTTATACTTATTTGCATCTGGCTCCAGATCCTGAACAAACCAAAGATCTTGTAAAATCTGGTGCTGTGTGCATTGCATATGAAACCGTAACGTCAGCCCGCGGTGGCTTACCATTGCTGGCACCAATGAGCCAAGTGGCTGGCCGCATGTCAGTTCAATCTGGCGCGCATTGTTTGGAAAAAGCTCAAGGTGGACGCGGCATGTTGCTGGGCGGTGTTCCCGGCGTTTCCCCTGCCAAGGTCGTGATTCTCGGTGGTGGCGTAGTTGGCACCAATGCAGCAGCGATTGCCATTGGCATGGGTGCTGATGTGACCATCATTGAACGTTCCACTGACCGGATGGAAGAATTGGTGGCGCGGTTTGGCCTTAACGTAAAAACGCTCTACTCAACGCAAGGTGCTATTGAAGACGAATGCGCAATGGCTGATCTTGTGATTGGTGGCGTGCTTATTCCGGGTGCCGCTGCGCCAAAGCTAGTGACCAAGGCGATGCTTAAAGATTGGAAAGCTGGTTCAGTGTTTGTGGACGTTGCGATTGACCAAGGCGGTTGCGCTGAAACTTCACATGCGACAACCCATGCTGACCCTACATACGTGGTAGACAATGTAGTGCATTATTGTGTGGCTAATATGCCAGGTGGCGTTGCTCGCACATCTACTTATGCGCTGAACAATGTGACGCTTCCATTTGCATTGAACATTGCCAACAAGGGCTGGAAGAAAGCCCTTCACGATGATGCTCACTTGCGCAATGGCCTGAACGTGGCAGGTGGCCATGTGACTTATAAGGCTGTAGCTGATGATCTGGGCTATGCTTATATGGCGGCGGAGAAATTAGTCGGGTAATTACAATCCCGACTTTGGTTTTGTTTCCAAATAATAATTGGCCTTCTTGCCATAAATCAAACCGCGCAGCACCCGCCGTGCGGTTTCTGATTTTCTGAGAGGGTCAATCACCGCGCGCATGGCATCATGTACAAAAACTTTTGCGGCATCCATGGCTGGCGAAGCGCCGGGTGGGCGTTGGGCTAAACCATAACGACGCAAAGTTCCATTCATCAAACGGATTTTGTTAAGGCGCACCACTTCTGGCGTCTTCCATGTCATGGCCATAGAAATGGAATATGTGTTTCCGGTGCTCACCCAATGCGGAATGGTGTAAGGCATGTGAACAGCATCACCGGGCTTCAGCGTGTGCAGCGTGGCGCGGGCTTCATGGTCTTCGGCATAGATTTGGTTGCGATGTTTGGAAGGTGAAATTTCCAAAGCCTCTTCCGACACTAACCCATAATCAGAGTTATCGAAGGTGCGTACGAATTTATCACCCTTGATTTGGATCAAAATATTTTCTTCCCAATCCACATGGAATGGCGTGGTGGCCTTGGCTGAGGAAACGAAAATAAAGCCTTCAAGATCAGAATAATCACTTGGCTTGCGGCCTGCGGCTTCATTGGCTTCACGCACGAAACCTTCGAGCAAAGCGCGGTAGGCAAGGTCTTGCTCGGCGTGCTTGATTACCATCCACGCATTTGCTTTTTCGATGGTTTTTATTACGTCTTCGGCGGGCAGATCAATTTTCGGCACATCTTCAGGCCGTGCTCCCACTGAAACTTTTCCAGAATTATATTCAATGGCGTCACGCGGCAAAGATTTTGCCAGCTCGACCAAGCGCGGCAATGTGAAAAGCGCGTTGTCAGCCAAGCTGTGCTTCAATCGAAATGGTCGTTTCAGAAAATTTTCGCGGGCCACTTGGGGATCAACGATGACGATACTCATGAGCGTTTCGCTCCTTTCAATTTATAATAGATGTCGCGCAGCAGCCCACGGCTGTGCAGGCGCAGTTTTTCTACTCCGACGATAAGTTTAAATTTTGTGGCCGACACTGTTGCGGGAGCTACAAACACGCTGACCATAGCAAGGCGATCGCGCCAGATGCGATCGATCATCGGGTGGTTGGGAATTGCACTGCTATCGACTTGGGTGATGGCAGGTTCCGCAAAAAAAGTTTCGGTGCAATCGAGAATGATCATCACACCCGGAGAAAATTTAGAAAAACTCTCATCATAAGCGATTTTGCCAAGCCACGCGTGGGAGCCTTCAACAATGGCGAACAAGGTGGCGATGGATTTGCCATCGAGCTTTAAACTCCAGAAACGCAATTTTCCAGATTTGTGCAAACTCGCAGCCGCTTCATAAAGAGATTCCGCTAACTCTGGCATAGCATTGATTGCAGTGCCTTTTTCGCCCTTCCATCCGGCAGCTTCTAAACGCAGCAGATCATCGACAAAGGGTTTGGGATTATCGGTGCTTTTGAGAATTTCTGTGGTCAGCACACCTTGCTCGCTGAGCCTATTGCGCAAGCGCTTAAATTCCTTGCGGCGCTTTTGATCAAAATTATTTGCCAACCAATTTTCATAAGTGCCGGTTGGCTTCAGCGCCGCGCGTTGCCAGCTCTCAATGATTTCAAATTGAGCGGTATGGCGATTTAGCGTTTCATAAAATGGTCCATCCGCCGGAATAGCACGCAACAGAATCGGTTTTGTTTGCGCATGCATGAACGCCAGCATGGCCGACTCAGGTGCCGATTTAGAAAGATGGGGCAAGCCGGAGGCTAGCAACGGATTTGAGAGACTGAAACAAGCGAAACGCTTTTCCACCAATGGCACAGCCAGTAATAGATCGGGACCATCCGAAATTGTTGAGAGATTTGCGTATTCGTTTTGCTGCAAAATGGGAATCAACAATTCAGGTGCGTTAAAGCCAGCGGGTTGCACCGCAGATTTGGCAAGCATCTGCCATGGCTCGGCAAGCGCCCGTGTATTCGCCACCTTAACCTTCAGAAATTTCAAATTTTGCCAATGTCCTGCTAACATGGTTCAAACTAAGCAATTTGGATGCCAAGGTAGGCCCCTCATGGCTAAGGATGCTTTGACGAACACGGTTAATAAAACGAAAAAAAGGCCGGAAGATTCCGGCCTTTTTAATATTATCTGTAGAGTAGAGGTTATGCTTCGGTTTTGACGTCAAGAACCTGACGACCACGATACATGCCGGTTTTCAGGTCTAAATGGTGAGGACGGCGCAATTCGCCAGACTTTTTGTCTTCGATCCAAGTTACAGTTTGCATTTTTTGACCCGAACGACGCATACCAATGCGGCTTCTGGACATCTTTTTTCTTGGAACAGCCATAGTCTAAACCTCTGAAACTTAATGATTCTTTGAAAACGGCCTAAATTCAACCGTTTGTGTTGGCGGGCTTATAACCGAGGTTATTTGGCAATACAAGTGAGATAGCTATCAATCCCCGCCATGCGGAATTGAATGCGGCTGGCGATGGCATTAACCCGCCGCGACGGTTTCTTAGCGCTGCGCTTAATGGGATTAGGCAAAATTGCAGCCAGCAATGCTGCCTCTCTGCGGGTTAACTTTGATGCTGATTTCTTAAAATGGAACTGTGAGGCCGCTTCCGCACCATAAACGCCAGGCGCCCATTCCACGATATTGAGGTAAACTTCAATCATGCGGTGTTTGGTCCAAATAAAGTCCATCCACACTGCCACCGGCATTTCTAGCACCTTGCGAACAATGCTACGACCATCCCACAGAAAAAGGTTTTTAGCGGTTTGCATGGAAATGGTGCTGGCACCGCGTGTTGGCCCCTCTTGGTCGTCAAAGGCATCGCCCACCGCATCTTGGAACTCCACCCAGTCCACGCCGTGATGTTCACAAAACCGCGCATCTTCAGAGGCTACCACGGCGCGGGCGAGATTGGGCGACATTTGATCGAGGCTCATCCATTGCTTATGGAGGCCATTGCCAGTGAACAATCGCATGATCATCAAATTGCTGATCGGCGGCGGCACAATGCCGTAGATCAGTGTCATTACAATCGGCCATGCGACCATGCAGCCCGCAATGCCAAGCGCCCAGCGCTGCCAGGTTTTGCGGGCCATCCAAAATCTATTCAGCCGTTGCGGGATTGCGATTTGCATCAAAAAGGGTTCACAGTTACAAACGGCGTCATAACACAGGAATTTTGCAATTGGCACCACCCGCAATCATCAGTTTTGAAAAGGCTTTGGCACAGGCCGCAGCACAAACTGAGGCTGCACTTGAAGCTTTTTTGCCAGACGTTTCTGGCGACCGCCTGCGAGCGGCCATGCGCTATGCCGTTTTGGGACAGGGCAAGCGCTTGCGTCCCTTCTTGGTTTTAGAATCGGCGCGGCTGCATGGAGTGGAATTCGATAAGGCACTGACTGTTGCCGCTGCATTGGAATGCATTCATTGTTATTCATTGGTGCACGATGATCTACCTGCCATGGATAATGATGACGTGCGGCGCGGACAGCCGACGACCCATAAGAAATTTGATGAAGCCACAGCGATTCTCGCGGGCGACGGGCTTTTAACTTTGGCTTTCGAAATTGCAGCTGGTGCCGGACCACATATTGTTAAAGCGCTCGCAAAAGCGGCAGGCCCAGATGGCATGGTGGGAGGTCAAATGCTGGATATTGAAGCTGAAACCTTGGGCTTCAAATCCATTATAGAAATTTCAAACATGCAGCGGATGAAGACTGGAGCGTTGTTTGATTTTGCTTGCGCGGCTGGCCCTCTAATGGCGGGGGCCGATGCCACCGCCCTGCTCCGCTATTCACGAGCGATTGGTCTCGCATTTCAGATTGCTGACGATGTGTTGGATGTGGAAGCCACATCTGAAGCCATAGGCAAAGCTACGCAGAAAGATAGAACAAAAGGCAAGGCCACTTTTGTGGATTTGCTCGGGTTAGATGGTGCAAAGGCTGAGGCGCAGAAATTAGTTGCTGAGGCAATTTCAGCGTTGGAGCCTTATGGCGCTAAAGCAGATATTTTGCGCGACGCAGCACGCTTTGTGGTTAACCGCCAGAAATAATAATCTTTGCTTCCGCAAAATTATCAACCTCATAAACCCAGCCGCGCCTTATGGCGTAAAGCCATTTTGGTTTATAGGATTTGGCGATGTCTTCAGGTGCAGCAGCCAACAATCCATTGCGATCATCTGGCGATATTTCTTTATTAAATATCGCGATGCTGGGGTCCATGTCGGTTCGACGCAGCGCTTCCACAAAACCATATTGAATAAAGCCACTGCAAATGAACTGTGATGGCACCCAATGTTTTAAGGTAGAAAAATGCCTGCCAGTTCTGGACCATTTTCGGCGCAACCTGAAAAATAGTGAAAAACCCAGATTGATGGCGCGGCCAAAATCATATGATGTTTTGACATAATCAAGCATCAACGCACCGACTTGCATGAAATAGGCTTGATCAAACCCAGGTCCCGTCATGCGCAGGATGGCAATATCTTCACTTGGGTTTTTGCCGCCAACATATGATTTTAAATTAGCAAGGCCAATGCCTGTTGGCATGCTTTCCAAAACGAATGTGTTGTTAAATCCGTTTTGTCTCTGCGGCACCAAAAACACCAGCGCAGCATGGCTGAAATATCCCCCAATGATAAGTCGAATGATTTTGCTGGAAAAATAATTCCCCCGCGTGAGAACGATGTCTCCGCGATTGAGGTAACGATCAGACTCAGCCAGAAAATCATTCACCCGCATGGGAAAATGCGGCGGTTCAACCCCAGCGTTGTTTGACATAGTCTTCCACAATGGTTTGGAATTGGCCGGAGATATTTTCTCCACGTAAAGTTTTCACTTTTTTTCCGTCGATATAAACGGGGGCTGTGGGTTGCTCCCCGGTGCCGGGAAGTGAGATGCCGATGTCGGCATGTTTAGATTCTCCGGGGCCATTCACAATGCAGCCCATCACGGCCAGCGACAGATTTTCAAAACCGGGATAATCCTCGCGCCACTCCGGCATTCGTGCGCGAACGTAATTTTGAATATCCTGCGCCAGCTCTTGAAACACGGTGGACGTGGTGCGGCCACAGCCGGGGCAAGCAATCACCATCGGGGCAAATGCGCGAAGCCCCATAGTTTGTAAAATTTCCTGCGCAACGATCACTTCCTTGGTGCGGTCACCACCAGGTTCCGGCGTTAGTGAAATGCGGATAGTGTCGCCAATGCCTTCTTGTAACAACACGGAGAGCGCCGCCGTCGAGGCGACAATTCCTTTTGACCCCATGCCCGCTTCAGTGAGGCCCAGATGCAGTGCGTGATCGGAGCGTGTTGCAAGCAAGCGATAGACAGCGATTAAATCTTGTACCTCGGAACACTTGGCTGAGATGATTATTTTATCGCGGGTGAGTCCGAGCTCCTCAGCATAGAGTGCCGATTGAATTCCTGATTGGACAATGGCCTCATGCATCACTGCGCGAGCGGGCTGTGGCGTCGCCAGTTTCGCGTTCTCATCCATCATTGCAGCCAACATGGCTTGATCGAGCGAACCCCAATTCACGCCGATGCGGATTGGTTTGTTATGTTTGATGGCCACCTCAATCATGGTGGCGAAGTTGCGGTCTTTCTTTTCTTTGAAGCCCACATTGCCGGGGTTGATGCGATATTTCGCCAAGGCCTCCGCACAATCCGGATAGGCCGTGAGCAGCATATGGCCATTATAATGGAAGTCGCCCACTAACGGCACGTTCACATTCATCTGATCAAGCTTGGCGCGGATGGCTGATACTGCAGCGGCGGATTCTTCACGGTCAACGGTGATGCGAACCAGTTCTGATCCGGCGCGTGCCAGTTCGGCACATTGGCGGGCGGTGCCTTCAACATCCGCGGTGTCCGTGTTGGTCATGGACTGCACCGCGATGGGAGCAAGCCCACCCACTTTGATGTGACCCACCATTACGCCTTGTGAATTTCGTCTCGTGGTGATTGCGGAATAGCTCATGATTTTCTCTAACTGCGCTGGCGCGTGGCCAAGGTCAAGACGAAGATAAGGCTGGCCGATAGAACAACCGAAGGCCCAGCAATGGTGCCCCAAAGGGCCGACATAATCAGGCCCGCGATTACCGCGATCGCAGCAAACAGGCTAGACCAAATTGCCATGGCTTCCGGTGAGGATGACACGCGGCGGGCGGCGGCGGCGGGAATAACAGTGAGTGCGGTGATGAGCAACAGGCCAACAATCTTCATAGCAAAAGCCGTCATGGCCGCCATAATGAGCATAAAGGCCAGCTCCACCCACGGCACATTTACACCCTCGGCACGGGCTAAATCCTCATGCACTGAAATGGCGATGAGATCACGCCAAAGATAGATAATGACGGCCAGCACCAGCGCTGCGCCAATCCATACGATGACCACATCACTATGCGAAACAGTCAGCACATCGCCAAACAAAATATCAAGATGGCCGGTGACCGCACCGGTAACGAGGCCCACAGTGATGAGGCCCAATGCAAGGGCAGTATGCGAGAGAATGCCGAGCAGCGTATCAACGGCAATTTGGCGCTGACGTTTTAAGGCCAGCAATAGAAGTGCGAGGAGAACTGCTGAGGCTACTGCCCCCAATGTGATGTTGATATTAAATAATAAACCAAAGCCCACACCCAACAATCCAGCATGGGCTAGCGTTTCGCCAAAGTAAGCCATGCGCCGCCAGACGATGAAACAACCGATAGGCCCGGCAACGAGCGCTATACCAAGGCCAGCAAGGAGGGCGCGGATGAAGAAGGGTTCGGTGAGAATACTCATGCTAATGCCCATGGCTTTCATGGTCGTGATCGTGGTGGTGGGTATAGGCGGCGATCATTCTGGCAGCGGAAGGGCCGAAGAGTTTTAGGAATTCTGGATCTTTTTGCACAGCAGCGGGGCGACCTTCACAACACACATGACCATTTAAACAAATCACGCGGTCACTTTCCGCCATTACCATATGCAGATCATGGCTGACCATGAGAATGCCGCAGCCCCTGCTCTTCCTGATGGTAGAAATGAGCTCGTAGAGTTTCAACTCGCCATTGAAATCCACAGCCTGCACAGGCTCGTCCAACACCAGCAATTCCGGTTGCCGCAGTAACGCGCGGGCCAGTAAGGCGCGCTGCAATTCACCGCCTGAAAGTTCTGCCACACGGGCGTTGATGAGATGTTCAATACCGGTTTCAGAAAGCGCTAGCGTGATATCAGCATCGGTGGCTTTTTTTGTCAGCGTTAATAATCTGCGCACCGACAGCGGCACATTGCTCGCCACCGGAAAACGCTGTGGCACATAACCCACGCGTAAATTTTCTCGGCGCTGAATTGTGCCACTGGTTTGCGGAATCAGACCCAGCATGACCTTCACTAAGGTTGATTTGCCCGCACCATTGGGACCAATAATAGTGACAATCTCATGCTCTCGAACCGTCATGCTCACATCATCAAGAAGCTTACGATTGCCAATGGTCAGGCCAAGCTTATGGGTTGTTATAAGTGGCTTGATCAATTCAAACATGAGCACAACTGCTGCAGGTGCCAGAGAGTTCAATCACCGAGCGTTTAATTTCGAAGCCGTGGGCCTTGGCTGCGTTTTGCAAATCGGCATTATCTGGTTGAATAATCTCATCGACGTTGCCGCAGGTCTCGCAAATCAACAAAGCCGGTTGCGCATTTTTATGGTCGACGGCGCAGGCGACAAAGGCGTTGCGGCTTTCAATTTTATGCACCAGATCATGCTCAAGCAAAAAATCGAGGGCGCGATACACCGTGATGGGTGCGGGGCGTGGGCCATGGGCCGCCATGCGTTCAATCACATCATATGCGCCTACCGCAGCATGACTTTCGGCAACGCAAGTCAGCACGTCTCTGCGCTGCTTGGTAAGACGCGTTGTGCAGGTTTTTTCAGCCCGCGCGATGAGGCTGGCTGTGCATTTGGCATGATTGTGTTTATCCGAAAGCATCTGTGTAATATTATAACGTCTGCTCAAAGTTGCAACACCTATGTTTGTACTGGACATAGTGTCGCTCAGTTAAGATAGTGCCGAAAAAGGGGAGAAAAACTTGAATATCCACGCGACAGAAGATCTTTTGGTATCGGTATTGCTGCAGTTGATTTTGATTGTGGCTGTGGCGCGCTTGGCAGGGACGCTGGCGCGGAAGTTTGGTCAACCGCGCGCTGTTGGTGAAATTATTGCAGGTTTAATGTTGGGGCCATCATTGTTCGGCTATTTTTTACCCGATTTGTCGATAGCAATTTTCACACCAAGTGCCGCCGTGCCTATGCAAATTTTAAGTCAGCTCGGTTTGATTTTTTTGATGTTTCAAATCGGTTCGGATTTTGACTTTTCTCATCTTAAATCTGCCACCAACAAAAAAGCCGTCACCCTCATTACCTTGGCCAGTATTGGCGTGCCGCTCCTCATTGGCTTTGCGTTGGCACAGGTCAGCCACGACAGTCTAGCTGCTGATAAGAGCGCCATGCTTTATGCAGGGTTTGTGAGCATTGCATTGGCGATAACCGCCGTTCCAATTTTGGGTCGCATTTTGCGTGAGTATGGTTTGGAGCAGCATCCGCTTGGCGTAGTGGCAATTTCGGCTGCCGCAATGAATGACGTTATCGGGTGGATTCTTCTCGCCAGCGTTGCGGCTTTGGCCACGTCAAATTTTTCTCTTGAGCATTTGACTTATCAACTTATGGGTTTGGCATTGCTCGGACTATTGTTGTGGTTCGCAGGTTCCAAGTTGGTCGTTCAAATGTTGAAGCGTTATCCGATCGTCGATGGCCAGTTAAATCCGATGGTCATGGCTTGTGTTTTTGTAATGATTTTTGCTTGTGGTATCGCCACAGAGAAACTGGGCATCTTTACAATATTTGGTGGCTTCTTATGTGGGTTGCTTTTCCACCAACACATAGATTTTGTCGAAGCTTGGCGAAAGCAAATTGGACAATTTGTACTCGTCTTTTTCCTTCCCATATTTTTTACCTATACGGGGCTTCGCACCAACATCTTGGGACTTTCGTCGCTCAATGATTGGGCTTGGTGTGCCATTTTCATTTTTGCAGCGGTGGCTGCGAAAATTATTCCGGTTTATTTTGCAGCACGCGTGAGTGGATTTGAGAGGCCCGCTTCCACACTGCTGGGTGTGTTAATGAATACCCGGGCGTTGATGGAATTGATTGTTCTCAATGTCGGATTCAATTTAGGGTTCATTCCACAAAAAGTATTCACCATGTTGGTTTTAATGGCGGTGACAACCACGATTATGACGGGACCGCTGCTAAAACTTCTGTTGCCTAAAATTGGTTTAAAAGTGCAAAATTTGCAAGATGCTTAGAAGAGGAGATTGCCATGATTGGCACTGCGAAAGCCACTGTATTCATTGAAAATGAAAAGGTGATTGTTACGGAGTATCGATTCTTAAAACCTGGCGAGAACACGGGTTGGCATCGGCATGGCCATGATTATGTCGTTGTGCCCCTGATGGATGGAAAACTGAAGTTGGAAACAGCCAATGGCAGTTCAATTGCTGAGATGAAAAAAGGCGTCCCCTATTTTCGCAGCGAAGGCGTTGAACATGATGTGATCAATGCATCGGATGGCGAATATGCTTTTATTGAAATTGAGCTGAAGTAAGTTTCACACCATCGACAGTAACAACGCCGCTGTATCGACAACATCCTCTACAGTTGCTCCCCGTGACAAATCTGAAATGGGATTCTTAAAACCTTGCAACACGGGTCCAATGGCTTGGGCACCACTGAGATATTGCATCAGTTTATATGCAATGTTTCCGGCATCGAGGTCGGGGAAAACTAACACGTTGGCGTGGCCCGCCACTGTGCTTGGCACTTTCAATTTGCGTGAAGCAACAGCAACAGACAGTGCCGCATCACCTTGCAATTCGCCATCGATATTCAAGTGGGGAGCCCGTTGATGCGCGATGCGTAATGCAGCTGCCACCTTCTCAACATCGGGATGATTGCCGCTGCCTTTGGTGGAGAAGGATAGCAGCGCCACGCGGGCTTCTGTGCCCAACACTTTGAGCGCACTGTGTGCCGAGGCAATCGCAATATCTGCAAGTTGCTCGGCGTTAGGTTGAATGTTCACTGCACAATCGGCAAACACCAAACGCCTGTCCGGCCATTGCATCAGAAAAAAGCTTGATGGCGTATTGATATTTTCGGCCAAGCCAATTGTCATTAAAGCAGCTTCAATAACGCGGGCAGTGGGGTTCACAACACCGGCTAGCATGGCATGGGCTTGACCCGTGGCCACCATGGCACCTGCTGCATAAAGTGGTTTATGCAAAAGCTTTATTGCCATTGCATGCGTTAGTTTTTCACGGCGCTCGCGCAACATAGCAATCGCGTGCTCAGTGGGCTGTGGAACTTCACTTGAAAATGCAATCGGCTCCGCGAGGTTCTGCTCTTTAAGGGCTATAGCCGCCTCGATGATGCGTGGGTCATCGCCCTCTGGCATCACCAGTTTCAGTCTTTGGCCCTTGATTTTAGCTTTGGCCTCGTCAATTAGATTGCTCATGGTTCACCTAAGGTTTTCGCCATGTCAGCAGAAGATAAGATTGAAATCCACCGTGGATTAAAAGGTGTGTATTTCGAGCGTTCATCAAGCACCTTTATTGATGGCAAAGCTGGAGAACTCCGTTATCGCGGTTATTCAATTCACGAACTGGCAGAACATTCAACTTTTGAGGAAACAGCCTATCTGCTTCTTCATGGCGAATTGCCAACCGCTTCGCAACTCACCGAATTTGACGCCACTCTAAAATCAGAACGACATCTTCCTTCTGAAATTGTTGCTATTATTACCACATTGAAATCGGCTCGCACTATGGACGTAATGCGCACCTGTGTTTCAGCGCTGGCGGCGTTTGATCCACAGGCCACGGATAACTCCATTGAAGCGACGCGTGCCAAAGGTGTTCGGCTGGCTTCACAAATTCCAATGATTGTTGGGACGCATGAAGCACTGCGTAATGGCAGGCCAGCACCTGTGACTGATTCCTCGCTTTCTCACGCGGCACATTTTTTATGGCTGATCACCGGGCGCAAGCCTTCTGCTGATGCGGCGCAGTTGATGGACCGTGATCTTATTCTTCATGCAGAGCATGGGAGCAATGCTTCATCCTTCACGGCACGGGTGGTGATTGGCACAGAGGCACCATTGCATGGTGCAATGACGGCGGCGATTGCAGCTTTGGCTGGCCCTGCTCACGGTGGGGCCGCCGAAGATGTGATGCGCATGGCACAGGAGATTGGCGAACCAGAAAACGCTGCAACCTATGTCAAAGCCAAACGTGCTGCGGGTGAAGCCGTGACAGGATTTGGCCACCGGGTTTATCGCACAGAAGATCCGCGGGCTCGGCATATGCGTGATGGCGTCGAAAAACTTTCACGCGAAATGGGTGAGCCTAAGTGGTTTGCAATCTTGCAAGCCGTGGTCGATGCTATGAAACCCTATTCGCGTTTTGGTGTGAATGTGAATGTCGATTTCTATTCTGGTGTAATTTATTATCTGAACGGCATTCCACAAGATTTATTTGTTCCGATTTTTGCCGTGGGTCGCGTGCCGGGATGGACGATGCAATGCATAGAACAGTTGCAAAACAATATCTTAATCCGCCCTCTCACTTTGTATGACGGACCGGAGCTTCGCGCTTACGTTCCCCTTGCCAAGAGATAACCTTTTTAACGCCGCCTGATCGC
>JANPGD010000102.1:0-3062 GCA_031423845.1 Hyphomicrobiales bacterium
TGGATGGGGGCGGCACCACGCCAGCGCGGCAGTAGCGAGGCATGAACATTGAAGCAGCCATATTTCGGCGCGTCTAGAATCGCTTGCGGCAAAAGCAAACCATAGGCCACCACCACAGCGGCATCTGCTTTCACATCGGCAAAACGCTTTTGTTCATCTTCGGATTTGAGCGATACTGGCGTTCGCACTTCAATGCCTTGGGCCTGAGCAAAAGCATGAACCGGGGTGGGCTGCAAAGTTAGACCCCTGCCTTTGGCGCGGGGCGGCTGCGAATAGACGCAAGCAATCTGGTGGCCCGCGGCAATCAGAGCTTTCAGTGTTTCCACTGCAAAATCGGGTGTGCCCATAAAAATCAGGCGCATGATGTTTCCTCACCCTGAGGTGCCGTGCCTTCGCGGCCTCGAAGGGCCTGCTCGCCGCGATGCTTCGAGGCTCGCAAGAGCTCGCATCTCAGCATGAGAGATGTGCGAACCATCAAAGTTTTCCCAGCTTATCGGCCTTTTGAAATTTCTTGATCACTCTTGAGCGCTTTAGGCGAGAGATGTGATCGATGAATAGAACGCCGTTGAGATGGTCAATCTCATGTTGCAAGCAGGTTGCCAATAATCCGGCCGCATGAATTTCCATGGCTTCACCGTTGCGATCCAGAAATTGAACTTTCACTTCCTTGGGGCGCTGCACCATTTCATAAAAATCCGGAATGGAAAGGCAGCCTTCCTCGTAATCACTTTCCTCTGGTGACGACCAGACGATTTGCGGATTGGCCAAAAACATCGGTTTTGGCGTTTCCCCTGTTTTGGAGAGATCCAACACCACCATGCGCTGCGCCACACCAATTTGAATGGCAGCGAGGCCAATGCCGGGGGCGTCATACATGGTCTCTAGCATATCATCAAAAATGCCGCGCGTGGCTGAATCCACCTGTTTTACGGGTTTAGACACTTGGCGCAGGGTTTTCTCGTCGGGGAGAAGGATGATGGGCTTAACACTCATGGTCTTCAAATAGGTGAGGACTGCAATTCGGTCAATTCCCGCAAAACAAATCTTGACATTGCATTCCTAAAATAGTATTAAATGCCTATGATAAGAATTAAATTGATGTTAGTGCTCTGGTTTTTAGTCGTTTTCACGGCTTGCCAAGTGCTGGCATCTGCCCCATATAGCCCGTTGAGAGGTTGGCAGCGGACGTATCGCTCGCCAACTGGGTCAGGACCGGAAGGGAGCAGCCCTAACGAGACCTTTATGGGTTGCTCGTCCAGCCTCTCACCTCTATCTTGCCGCGACATGTCAGATTCCACCCCCACCGCTTATCGCGTTTTGGCGCGTAAATATCGACCGAAGAACTTTGCTGATTTGATCGGCCAAGATGCGATGGTGCGCACTTTAACCAACGCATTCGCCACTGGTCGCATTGCGCAGGGCTATATGCTGACGGGGGTGCGCGGCATTGGCAAAACCACCACAGCGCGGTTGATTGCGCGGGCCCTGAATTATCCCACAGGCCCCTCCATGGATATGCCGGAGATGACGCCACAATGTGAGGCGATCTTAGAATCGCGCCACATGGATGTGATTGAGATGGATGCCGCCTCCAATACTGGCGTTGATAATATGCGCGAGATTATTGACTCGGTGCGTTATGCACCTGTGCAAGCGCGTTTCAAAGTTTACATTATCGACGAAGTTCACATGCTTTCCAAAAGTGCATTCAACGCGCTGTTGAAAACTTTGGAAGAACCACCGCCGCATGTGAAATTTATTTTTGCCACTACGGAAATTCGCAAAGTTCCGGTTACGATATTATCGCGCTGCCAGCGCTTTGATTTGAGGCGTTTGGATGCCGCATTGCTGATGCAGCATTATGGCAAGATTGCTAAGCTGGAGAATGTAGAAGCTGAAGATGAAGCCTTGCGCATGATTGCCCGTGCTGCTGAAGGTTCGGTTCGTGATGGTTTATCACTGCTTGATCAAGCCATTGCTTATGGTGATGGCCAAGTGAAATCGGCAGATGTGATGAACATGCTGGGCCTGATTGATCGCGGCCAGGTGATTGGTTTGTTTGATGCGGTGATGGCAGGCGATGCGCCTAGAATGTTGGGCGAAATGGCCCGGCAATATGAAGCCGGCGGCGACCCTGAAACGATACTCACTGATCTCGCTGATTTTGTGCATTGGGTGACGCGCCTGAAGCTGGTGCCGGATTCTGCTTTGATGGACCCCACACGCACCGAGGACGAAAAAACGAGGGGTGCTGATTATGCCAAACGCCTTGGCATGGTGCATCTCACGCGCGGGTGGCAAATGTTGCTCAAGGGCTTGAGTGAAACTGCGGTTTCTAACCAACCGCTTAAAGCAGCGGAAATGGTTCTCATCCGCTTGGCTCATGCCGCTAATTTTCCATCTGGTGAAGAGCTTTTGAAATCCGTGCAGGATAAGCCACGATCCTCCGCACCCACTCCGTTTCAACCGCAAGCTTCTGCTCCGCATGTGGAAGTGCGCAGCATGGCGCAGGCGGTTCCAATTTCAGCCAGTGTGGAAAATGCCGCTCCGCCGCGTGCGTTCAAATCCTTCTCGGATATTATTGCCATGGCGCAGGAGCGCCGCGATATAAAATTCAAAACTGATCTTGAATCTTATGTGCGCCCCATTGCGGTGAGCGAAGGCAAGATTGAAATTGCTTTGGTTGAAGGTGCCAACCCGGCAATCGCCAATGAGCTTTCGCGCAAGCTGGAGGCGTGGACGGCGCGGCGCTGGATGGTGATGGTGGCTAAATCTGGTGGCGATGCCCCTGCCGCACAAATTAAAAAAGAAGCCAAGGATTCAGCTTTTCGCAGTGCTACTGAACACCCTGATGTGCAGGCTATTTTGAAGCGGTTTCCAGGTGCAGAAATTCTCAACGTGCGCGACTTGGATGCGCCAAAACTGACGGAAGACATAGATGAAGAATCTCGCTGATTTGATGAAGCAAGCCGGCCAAATGCAAGCCCGCATGACGGACATGCAGAAGAAACTTGAATCGATGATTGTCGAAGGACAATCCGGCGGTGGCATGGTCAAAGTGA
>JANPGD010000103.1:0-51290 GCA_031423845.1 Hyphomicrobiales bacterium
TGATGTCACCCACTGCAAAAATACCGGGCACATTGGTTTCAAACTTTTCGGTATCAACCGAAATGAGATTTTCATTCAGGTTTAAGCCCCAGTCTGCAACCGGACCAAGCTTCATCGTAAGACCAAAGAACGGCAGCACGGTGTTACAGGCAACATCACTCATGGTGCCATCCGAGCCCTTCACTTGCGCTGAGGCCAATTTGCCATCAGTGCCAGTCAAGCCAGTCACCTGCCCAATCTTCAGCTGCATCTTACCTTCAGCAACCAGCTCGCGCATTTTATTGACCGAGTCAGGAGCCGCACGGAATTCATCGCGGCGATGCAGCAGTGTCATGCTGTTGGCGATGGGTTGCAAATTATTGACCCAATCAAGCGCCGAGTCTCCGCCGCCAATAATCAGAACATCTTTGCCACGAAACGATTCCATCTTCTTCACAGAATAAAAAACCGACGAACCTTCATAAGCTTCAATGCCGGGGATTGGCGGTTTCTTCGGCATGAACGATCCACCACCCGCCGCAATCACCACAACTTTGCAATTGAAAACCAAATCTCCGTCGGTCTTCAATTCAAAATCACTCTCTCCGCGCTTCACCAACGATGTGACCATTTGGTTGAAATGATAATCAGGCTTGAACGGCTTAGCTTGCTCCATCAAACGCGACGTAAGTTCCGCACCCGTGACCAATGGCAAGGCTGGAATGTCGTAAATTGGTTTTTCGGGATAAAGTTCTGCACACTGTCCACCGGGGCGATCCAGAATATCAAGCACATGGCAGCGAATATCGAGAAGGCCCAATTCAAACACGGTGAAAAGCCCACAAGGCCCCGCACCGATTATAACGACATCCGTGGTGATCACATCCGACATGACTTCAAAACTCGCTTAGAATTGTTTTTCAGGAACTATAACGCGCAGACCATCCAAGGCATCGATCACCTTGATCTGACAAGAAAGACGGCTGTTGTCGCGCACGTCAAAAGCAAAATCCAACATGTCTTCTTCCATAGGGTTACGAGCACCCACTTTTTCGCGCCATTCAGCCTCGATGTAGACATGGCACGTGGCGCAAGCGCAAGCGCCGCCGCAATCGGCATCAATGCCGGGCACCTGGTGTTTCACAGCTGTTTCCATAACGGTCATGCCAGCCACACCATTTGCGGTAATTTCGGTGCCATTGTGCTGAATAAAAGTAATCTTAGCCATACGCGTAATGTCCTCGTGGAATATGCGCTGGCTACTTAAGTGATGGACGCCTGAAAGGCAACTTCACTTTAAGACACATCAAAGTGTTCGCTAAAGCTTATAATTCAAGGTGGCGCGCGTGAAGCGTTGCTCAGCAAGTTTTAAAATTTTCACCAGATCATGGCCAGCCAAGCTTAGGCCTTCCCAATTGGCGCCAATATCCTCAAGTTCAAGGGCTCCAACGGAGGCCGCTGCCCCGCGCAAAGTGTGGCCCAAGAATTTATTATCCTCATCGGTCACCGCACCTTGAGATAGGCGTACCTCCATTTGCTCAATCTGAGACTGAAACAGACCCAAAATTTCACATTGAAGGGCGGCATCAAACATTGTGTTGGTTTCAAACCTTAAACGGTCAAAAACCAAGGCATCGTCGACCCCAAATGAATGGTTAGAGTGTATTTGCTTTAGCTGCCTGCCCACGTGCGGATTCCCCGTTTTCGTTGAGCTACTATGTCAAAAACCCAATACGATCAGCTAAACAAAGGTGACTAACAGGCAATTTCCTGAATCGATTCAATTCGATCCATAATTTTAACCATTTCTTCAATTAGGCTGTTGGCAAAGGTCATTTCGGGTTCAAAATGGGGTGAAATTAGGTTAATGATAAATTTGAGTTTTTCCAATTGAGCGGTGGCCCCTGGCAACAGGATGCTCTTGCGGGAAAATTAATACGGACCAGCGATGCGGTCCAAGTGAAGGGTGCGGGCATATAATGGCAAACAAACCGATCGATAGTCGTCGTGCGAGCAGGGTTCCCGTTCTCGAAACGCAGGAACAGAATATGCGCCCTGATGTGGATCAGCCGCCGTTGCGCAATCGCCCCGCGAATGAAAATGACCCTAGTACAGCGATGATGCTGGCGCGCTTGCGCCGCAAACCTTCCAACGGCATTTATGCTGCAGCCTTCGGGCTATCATTACTTTGGATTTTTGGCTGGTTCTTTACGCACAATGAAATGTTGATGAGTGCCGACGGCGTTGCCAGGCGCACTCCGGCTGATCTCATGCAAGCCCTTACACTTTTGGTTTTGCCGATTATTGGCGTGTTTGCGCTGGCCTATTTCCAATGGCGCGCGCAACAACTCCGCCTTGTTTCTGAAGTGCTGATGCACTCAGCCATGCGTTTGATTAGACCACAAGATTTGGCGGCAGATGGCCTTACCTCAATTGCCCAAGCTGTGCGTCAAGAGGTGGATTTGTTGGTTGGGGGTGTTGAACATGCATTCCAACGGGCCACGGCGCTTGAAGAAATCGTCCATAAGGAAATTGCCGCTGTTGAACGCGCCTTTGGCACCAACGAAGACCGCATCCGCAGTCTCGTGAACGGCCTCGAAGCGCAACGCGTTGCTTTGCAGCAAACCAGCGCCTTGGTGAACAGTGATGCCGCGCCCATGCTGTCGCGCTTGGAATCTAATACTCAGAATTTGGGTCAGGTTATTAATCTCGCTCTTTCAACATTCTCTCGTCTTGAAGATGGTTTGAAGGGATCAACCACAGAACTCGCACAGACGATTGAAGACGTGGCATCGCGTGCCGCCATCACTGGCCAAGAAATTGGCGGCCACTCGGCTCAGTTTGAACGCATGTCAACCATGTTGGTGAATGACTTCCGCGGCTTCTCCGGCCAGCTTCAGGAATATATCCAAACCTTGAATTTCACAGCTGGAAATCTTGGCAATGAAACCCGCAAATTTGGCGGTGAAGTGAAAGGTATGGAATCGAGCCTTCTGCAAATGCTGCGTCAAAGTGCCGATCAATTGACCGCAGCCAATTCCGAAGTCAGTCAAACTATTGAGCGCTTGAGCTCTGGTTCAGTAAATATGGTGAAGCAGACCGTTGGTGAACTAAGCCAGACTTTTGGCACCATCAATGAAAACATCAACTACCACCTTAAAACCACGTCGAGTGAAATTGCCGGACTCATCGAGCGCACTGGCATTGATACGGCTCAACGGATAGAACTCAGCAATAATCTCGTAACCCAAGGTCTGCAGAATGTAGCCGCCAACTTTATCGAAAAAGTTCAAGGCTCTCAAACTGAAATCACAACCTATGTTGAACAAGCCACAGGGCAGATTTCCGGAAATGTTGACGCTGCGTCAGCACGCATGGTTGAACGGGTCAGCCAATCGGGCATTCAACTTCTTGCGGGTCTTGATCAATCAGGCAACCAATTGCTCTCACAACTTGGAACATCGGGTGCTGGTTTTGCTGGACGGTTGGAGCAAGCCACAGGTTCGTTCTCTACCCAACTTGATCAACACGCATCAAACATCACAAGCCGTATCGTTGGCGCATCAAGTGATTTAGTGAGCCGACTTGATGAACACGCTGACACCATTAACGACCGCATGTTGCAATCAGCCGAGCGCTATGCAGGCACTGTCAGCAGCTCATCAGAAGCTTTCACTAACGCTGTCCAAAACTCATTGGGCCAAGCAGTGACTGGATTGAACGAAGCCACCAACAGAATTGATACGTCAGCTGCAACGATCAGCAGCAGCCTCAATCAGGCCTCCACTTTGGTTTCTAGCCAAATGCAGGTGGTTGGCTCAAATGTGAATGACCTGTTGGTTTCGACCAGCGGCACAATCGCAGCCCATCTTAAGGAAACTTCTGAAATCGTTTCGCGTCAAATGCAGGATTCTGGTCTTGCACTGGCCCAAAATATTGAGAGTTCTGGTGGCCTTGTCACCGATCGTCTGATCAGTGTATCTGGCGAATTTGTGCACAAAGTTGATGCTGCCCGCGACGGAATGTTGGCAGCGCTCGCCAATAACGCAGGCGAATTGACCAGCAAATTTGAAGATGTGTCCATGCAAATGTATAGCCGCTTGGATAAAACTTCGGCCCAAATCACTGGCCAACTGTTCTCGACTACTGAAACAGTAACCGGAAAAATCTCAGCATCAACCAATGAGTTGGCAACCAAGTTGCAAAACTCGACCGTGGAAATGTTCAACACACTCGACAAGGCCTCTTCTGAAATCTTTGGTCAGCTCAATATAACCTCCGAAGCGATCAACGAAACCCTTGCAACCCACACGCATGAACTCACATCAAAACTTAGCACGTCAACCAATGAGTTGTTTAGTGGCCTTGATGAAGTGTCGTCTCATATCACTGGAAAATTGAACACTGCATCAGAATCAATGACGAGCAACATCGTCACAACTGCTGCACAACTTTCCACAAAACTGCTCAGCTCCACTCAACAAATGTTCACAAGTCTTGATCAAGCTTCGGTGCAGTTTACCGACCAACTTGAGTCCACCGCAACGCGTGTGACCGACCACATCGTCGGCACAGCGGGAACTGCAACTGAACGGGTATTAAGTGTCACTGAAGGCCTTACAGGCAAGCTTGATGCATCCTCCGTGCAATTGGGTAATCTGCTCACCACCACTGAAACGCGGCTGGGCAACCAATTGGAACAAGCAACGACAGAGCTTGCCGCATTGTTTGATGTCAACACCCGCATGATGACCGAACAGTTGGATCAAACCTCAACTAAGGTTACGACAACATTCGCGACAACGGCTGTCCATGCTGCGCAGGCGTTAAACAACTCCGGCTTAGACGTCACGGCGAAAATCGAAGCCGCCAGCCAAAGCATGTTCACCAAACTTGAAGGCACCACACTGGAGCTAGGTCAACGCTTCGACATTGCGACCGATCACCTTGAACGCGTCACAGGCGATATCTCGACTCGCCTTGATGGCACAGGCAGGCGCTTTGCTGAAGTGCTTAGCGAAGCCAGTGGCCAAATCTTTAGTGACCTTGGCAAAGCGCGCGACGCCTTCTCTGAAGGCTTGGGCGAAACCACCATGCAAATTAGTGGACGCTTTGAACAGGAAACCGGATTGTTGGTGGGCCGCATTGACCGCGCCACGCAAGAGTTCGATTCAGCTGCAACAGTCTCTTCTGGTAAGCTGGAAGAAGCCAACCGCAAATTTGCCAAGCATATTGAAACCGCCAACACTTATTTGGCCGATCAATTGTCATCCGCTGCGGGCGACCTCGACAACCGCTTGGAAAGCGTTTCCATGCAATTGACTGGTAAACTTGAAATGACCGGCAGTCGCATTTCTGAGCGCTTGGATGATGTGTCTTCGTTAGTTGAAAAGTCCATCGACAAGTTCAACTCTGAAATGGAACACATGCTGCAGAGCCGCAAAGATAAGCTTGATGATTTGGTGAGCGATGCCAACAAGCGGGCGGGCGAAGTGGATGGTGTGATGAACAGTTACATCAACCTGATTGAAGAATCATTGAACACCGCAGAATCGCGCGCTCAAAACATCAACCGCATTGTGTCTGATCAAACTTCTGCCGCTCTGGCTCGCCTCGAAGATGAACTGCGCAAACTGGAAACCAATTCCAGCGGTCAAGTTTCGCAAGCCGCCCGTGTGTTGCGTGAACAACATGAACGCGCTCTTGCCAGCATGAATGAAATGCTGTCTTCAACAGCAAGTGACTTCCAGCAGACCGCGCAAGATATGCGCATCACTGCACAACAAGTTGTGAAGGATATTGATGCAGCCCGTGGTGAATTGAAACGCGCTGTGATTGATCTGCCTGAGGAGACTCGTAACAACGCCGACAATATGCGCCGCGTTGTGGCCGATCAGATCAGTGCGCTCAATGCACTATCAGAAGTCGTGCGCCGCCAATCAGGAGCCATGGACTATTCTGGTCCGGGCTTTATCAGCCCGCGCAATCCGCAAGGATCCGGCTCGGGAAAATCTGAGGGCACCTCGTTCACCGCTCCAGTTTCAGGAACGATGAGTGCCCCTAAAGCCCAAGCTGAGCGGAACCTGCAAGCCGAACGCAATAGCAATGCTAAGATTTTGGCATCAATTGACAGTGCTATTGCCGCACGAAAACCACCGGCTCCACAAGCCAGTGCGCTGGGTGCCTTGGCCAAGGAAGTCGATAGCTACACCCAAAAACTTCACGCCTCTGCGCGGGATTTGGTGGAAGCCATTGAAGGTGGATTGCCGCGCGATTTGGAAAAGCGCTTTGCCGCTTCCGATAAGTCAGTATTCACTCAGCGCCTGTATGAAAGCCGCAGCCGCAAACAGGTGAAAGCAATCGAAAGCCGCTATGCTGAGGAGCGACTGCTCCGCACCCGCGTGCAAGCCTATAATCGCCTGTTCGAAAAATTGCTCGATACCTTGTCGGAGTCGAAAGGTGGCGAAGCGGTGATGGAGCAGGTGCTAGCTTCAGAACAAGGTCGCATATACGTGATGCTTGCTGAAGCTGCAGGCCGCTTACCAACGCAGGGATAAATTGCGCAACATTGAATTCACCACGGAATCTTGGCCTATTGCTGGTTCCTTTACCATCGCTCGGGGCAGCAAGACAGCCGCCGACGTGGTGGTGGTGACCGTTACTGAAAATGGTTTTGTCGGTCGCGGCGAAGCTGTTCCCTATCCGCGTTACAATGAGACGGTGTCTCAAGCTCTCACAGCTTTGGAAGCAGCAAAGCCATTGATTGAGGCGGGCGCTGCACCCGTGTTGCCCAAATCAGCGGCCAATGCACTCGATTGTGCACTTTGGGATTTGCGTTCGAAACAATTGGGAACGCCCGCTTGGTCACTCGCAAAATTGCATGAACCCAAAGCGGTCATCACAGCTTTCACGCTCAGTCTCGACACTCCGGAGAAAATGGCCTCGGCCGCTGTTGCCGCTTCGGCACGGCCTCTGCTTAAACTTAAACTGGGCAGGGATGGTGACGTGGAACGCCTCCATGAAATTCGCAGAGCAGCGCCTCATGCACGGCTCATCGTCGATGCCAACGAAGGCTGGACACCCGACACCTTGCCGCACATGCTTGCTGCATGTGAAAAATACAAAGTAGAGCTGGTAGAGCAACCCCTGCCCGCAGGTGATGACGAAGCCTTACGCAACATGCCTCGCAACACAATCATCTGCGCCGATGAATCGGCTCATGGCCGCCAAACATTGCATGAACTCAAAGACAAATATGATGCCATCAATATCAAACTTGATAAAACTGGCGGCCTCACTGAAGCGTTAGCATTGGCCCATGAAGCCAAATCGCAAAACTTCAAAATCATGGTGGGCTGCATGTTGGCAACGTCTTTGGCCATGGCGCCCGCATTCCTATTGGCGCAACTTGCAGACTACGTTGATCTTGATGGTCCATTGTTGCTGGCCAAAGACCGTGAGCCCGGCTTCATATTTGAAGGCAGCCTTATGCTGCCACCGCCACGCGCACTTTGGGGCTAAGACGCACATAACTCAGTGCTAAAAATAATCCGATAAAACAAATGACAGCCATGGCCAAATAGGCGCGACCACCGTGGGCTTGATAGATTGGCCCCGATATCCATGTGACTGATGATAACAACACTCCGCCCGCCAAAGCAGCATAAAGCCCCTGTGCCGTATTGCGCAATTTCTGCGGCACATTCAGACGAATGAAATGCATTAACGCCAGATGTGCGCAAGCAAATGACAGGGCATGCAAGGTTTGCAAAATTCCCATCTCAACAACGCCCGTTGCAAAGGCCATGCCCGTCCACCGCACGATTCCACCTGCAAGGCCAACGCACAAAAGCACTGGCGAACCTAACCATTCAATCACCTTGTTAGAAAATGCAAATAGCCCCACTTCAGCTAAAACGGCGCAAGCCCACAAAATGCCAATGGTCAAAGTATCAAAGCCCAAACCGGTCCAATGCACGGAACTGAAACTATACATCATGGCATGGCTGGAATTGGCCAAGCTGGCAGCACAGAGAAAAACCGTGAAGCGCGTGAAGAACAGAAATTTAAAAGCATCCTTAAAATCTATCGTGTTGACAGGATGTTCAATCAAGGCTTTGGGTTCGGGCGGTAACAGAAAAGTGGCAAGCACATTGAAGCACTGTGCTCCTGCAATCAGCCACACTGTATCTATGTGCGGCAAGGTTGTGAGCAAGGCGCCCGATGTTAAACTTCCCACTAAAAAACTGAGCGATGCCCAAAGCCGAATGCGTCCATAATCCAAACCATGGGTGGCACTCGCATCCACACTAAATCCTTCAGTGAGCGGAAACACCGGCGCAAAAAACAAACCTGCAACCAAAGCAACGGGTAATATCGTTTCAAAGCTCGTAGCAAAGGGCAATGCCACATAAGCCAGCAATGCCAACACTGCACAGGAGCGAATGACCAGAATGCGGTTTCCTGAACGGTCAGCGATATAGGCAAAAAGTGGTGCACCAATCACCCGCACCGCCATCATTGCAGCAACGACAGTGGCGATTTGTGAAACGGTAAGGCCTTTAGCCGAAAGCCATAGGGGCAAAAACGGCAATTGCACGCCAGACCCGATCATCATCAGGGCATAACAGGTCGAAAATCTGATTCCAAAGGCACGCGCCGTCATTTCTCATCCGAACTAAACCGAATATTCACCACTTTCTACGAATATCACCGCATATGGCGTCTGCAGTGGACGCAGGTGTGTGGAGTTTGCGTAAAATGGGAAGTGTTTCCTCGGTATTCCCGGAATCAATTGATGACGTGTTAACAGCGGTTCAAGAAACGCCGCGCGGCCGCTGGTTTCTTGAAGCCTATGCAAGCCGTATTAAAACTGACGACACCCGAAATATTTTATCAGCCATTGCCAAACTCGAAAACAATTTGAATGCAATGACGGTGAACGGGGCCGAAGCTGGCCTGTTACAACAAGCTCGCGATGCGATTGCCCAAGCCAAACGCGAAATCGCTTTGATTGAACCGCAAACCGCCCAGCTTTCAGCCGAAGGCCAACTTTTCGCAAAATTAGCGGATCTTTCGCGTCAGGCATTTTCGGGAACTGCGACACAAACGAATGTAGCAAACGGCGTCGACCGGGTTTTTAAACTGGTAACAGAACTCGAACAAAACCTAGCCATGGACAAAGATGCGCCGATCGAGTTTGCCAAACCCAAGCCTGCTGTACAATATTTCAAACAAGATGAAGCAGTGTTTGAGCCTGCCCCTGCGCCCGTTATGGCCGTCGTTGTAAAACCAACGGCAATTACCGAAGTAACAAATCGCGGCGCCAAACTGGTGATCAACCGCGTGAATGCAGCAAAGTTAGAAACTAATTCGCCCGTGATTGAAACTGAAGTGCAGGTTGAAACCGTTCCGCGGGAAGAACCCGTCGCAATTATTTCAACACCTGTCATCGAAACAAAAGCTGAAGAGCCTTCTCGCATCGTCATCATCCGCCGTAAGGCGGAAGATGTGATTGAAGTACCCCTCTTCTGCGAGGCCGAAGCGTTTCAGAATAGTGTGAGCGCCGCTTGAGTTCTACCAATCCACCACGGCAGACAATGATAGAATGTCGATGTGCTGCTTGAACGAAGCAATCAATGGTTTGGGGACTGTGAGATTCACATCCCCATCCTTCATAAACACGTGAGAATAGCCAACATTCGTAGTGAGCCAATTATTGATCTTGTAGCTGGCCCCTGCCGATAACCACACGCGATCAGCATCTGGCAAGCGTGGCGTGCGCGTTGCATCTGGTACAGGCGACAATTCATAGGCCGCACCGCCGCGCAAAGTCAGGCTATCATTCAAAGCATATTCAGCACCAGCTGAGAAAAACCAGGAATCTTTCCAATTCTCAGGTGTGTTTGCCAAAGTTGCTCCCGCTGCATCTTTTAACGTGAGAGCCTTGAAGCGGCTCCAGTTGGCCCATTCGGCCCCAGCCATCAATTGCAGTTGATCATTGGCGCGGTACTTCACACCCAGGGTCACCATTTCTGGCGTATCAAGACCAGCAGACATCGGCTTATTGATATAGCCTGCCGGAACATAAGTTCCGTCACCTTCAAGATTATGGGAAATCGAGGATCTAAAACCAAGACCGATATCGAGCACACTAGTTGGCTGCAACAGAACACCAGCCGTAAAACCAAAAGCGATGTCATTGGCTTTAACTTTGAGCAACGTGATGCTCGTAGGTGTGGTGGATGAAAGATTGGCACTCATATATTCGCCTTGAACGCCTGCGGCCAGCGTGATCCAATCAGCTGGCTTATAGGCAATCATCGGATTGACGTTCAGCGTGAAAATTTCGGAATGACTGCCGTGGATCGAGCCAATCCACAGATTAGAATCTGTGGTCAAACCAAATGGTGCATTCATTGCCAAACCAAGCGTCACTTCTTCACTGAGGCCATAAGTATAATAGGACGCAGGGACCATTGCGGGCACAGCAATGTTGCCACTGTCGGCGGGAAAACCCAGCCCAGCGCCGGATTGCGATTGCGCCAAAATTCCAGACACATCGCTTTCAGAAACATAACCTTGGTCATTGTGTTGTGAAATTGTAGCAGGGTTCCAGAACATCGCAGACAACCCATCGGTGCCAGCGCCAATGCCAGCAAAAGCTGAGCCTAGGCCTTCAGCGGATTGCTCATGGACTGCAAAGCCACCAGCTAATGCGGTCCCCGATAACAATGCCAGCGCCAAAGATGCGCCAATAATACGATTCATATAAACCCCCTCAGATTTCTGGAAATATTAATGACAAGTAAATGCCATAAACTCAATGTAATACTATATTGCATTGCAATAAAATTGGCTGAACGCTCAGAATTAAGACGGCCTTTACCAAGATCGAAGAGTCTAGCGGCTCAACCTAAGTTTGTGAGAAATAACCCCGTGTTCAAGTCAAGCCTGTCTCGTCGTCGCTTTTTAGGCATTGCTGCCCTATCACCATTTGCCTTTGCCACAGCTTTGCGCGCTCAAGATGCGAGTTATACGGGCTCCATATCTTCTGTTGCGCCACGCATGGCGATGCAGGGTAAACTGGCCACACACACCGAAATTGTCGCAGGTCGCGGTGAAGCACCTATTCTAACATTAGGTTCTATTGACGCACTTAGTTCAGCGATCGACCAGTATGAGGAAATTGTTGCTGGTGGTGGCTGGCCAACCTTGCCCGCTGGCAAATATGACAAGAAGGAATCCGCAACCAAAATCGTCCTGTTGCGCCAACGTTTGGTACGCGAAGCCTACTTGGATTTTGAAACCCTATCAGGTCCAACCCCCGGTAAAATTGACAATGATATGGTACAAGCCATTAAAGCGTTTCAGTATAATCACGGAACTGTGCCCTCAGGCAAAGTGGACGCACGCACACTGGCTGAGTTCAACATTGCAGCCACAGCCCGTTTGGACTCACTGAAGGAAAATCTCACTCGTGTCGTGGAGTATTCCAAAGACTTAGGCCCGCGCTATATCGCCATGAACATTCCTTCGGCGCAACTCGAGTCAATCGAACTTGGCCAAGTCTATTCGCGCCACAATGTTGTAGTGGGTAAATTTGAGCGCCCTACACCAACGCTTAAAAGCACTGTCAGCGACATAATCTTTAATCCGTCATGGAGTGCGCCAGCCTCTATCGTGGCCAAAGATATCATCCCAAAATATCTGGCTGATCCTAACTACCTTAATAAAATGAACATCCGTGTTTTTGACGGCGCAGGAGGTCCAGAAATTGAACCTTCCAGCGTGGATTGGCTCAACACGCCAGCTGATCGTTTTCAATTCAAGCAAGACCCTGGCGAGCAAAATGCATTGGCCAACGTCAAGATCAATTTTCCTAATAAATTCATGGTCTATATGCATGACACCCCACACCGCGAACTGTTTGCCACCAATGACCGCTATGAAAGCTCGGGCTGCTGCCGCGTTGACCAAGTGCGCCATTTGATTACGTGGATTATGAATGGTCAGGATGGTTATGAAGATAGCCAGTTCGAAATGATCACCGCCACCGCCGAGACTTATGAGACCAAAGTGCAGACGCCACCCGATGTGCGCTTTATGTATTTGACGGCTTGGGCTACGGAAGATGGGCGTGTTAATTTCCGGCCTGATGTGTATAAACTCGACGGACAAGGTTTCATCCTTGGCCAACCCGAACCCATGATAGGTCTTTAATGCAACTGAACGGCTTCCACCACCTCACTGCCATCACCGCCGACGCTCCTCGCAACCACCAATTTTATACCAAGGCCTTGGGCCTGCGCATGGTGAAGAAGACTGTCAATCAGGACGACACGTCGGCCTATCATTTGTTTTACGCCGATGCTTTGGGCTCTGCTGGAACTGATATTACGTTTTTCGATTGGCCCACCGGCCCTGAACGGCGCGGCACGCATTCCGTGGTGCGCACTGGGTTTCGCATCAAGGGTGAGAAAGCATTTGCGTGGTGGAGCGATCATTTCAGGCAGAACAACATTGCCGCTGACAAGGTGACCGAAGAGAATGGCCGCATGGTTATCCACTTCGAAGATTTTGAAGGCCAGCGTTTGAGTCTTGTCGATGATGAAAGCGATGCCGCATCTCACCCATGGGCGCAGAGCCCCGTGCCGGAGGAATTCCAAATCCGTGGCCTTGGCCCCATCACGCTCAGCGTTCCAGATTTGAAGCCGACTGACGTGGTGCTCACGCAGATTATGGGCATGAAGCCTGCCGCGCGCTTTGGTGACACCCATGTGTATCACATGAACGGTGTTGGCCCCGTGGCTGAATTGCATGTGCGTGTGGAATCCAATTTGCCACAAGCCCAACAGGGTGCGGGTGCTGTGCATCATGTCGCTTTCAATATCGAGATGGACCAATATGCAGCGTGGACGGATCGTCTGAAAACCATGCGCGTTCCCAATTCTGGCCCGGTTGATCGCTTCTGGTTCAAGAGCCTCTATTTCCGCGAACCCAATGGCATTCTGTTTGAACTCGCCACCGATGGCCCTGGCTTCCAAGCCGATGAACCAATGGACAAGCTGGGCGAAACATTGTCGTTGCCACCTTTCTTAGAGAGCAAACGCGCCGCGATTGAAGCGAAGTTGAAGAAGCTTTAATCCAGCGCCGCCACCCTTCGAGGCCGCCAAGACGCGGCACCTCAGGGTGAGGGATTTACTGAGCCTCATCCTGAGGTGCGAGATCTTGCGAGCCTCGAAGGATCAAGGCAGATTATCGCGCATAAATATGTCGATGCGAATGCGTTCCTGCGCTTCGATCAGCGGCATGTTATCGGCCTTGGCCATCAGCACGCGCACGGCACTGCGCACCTCATGGCCCGCATCCTGATTGATAATCACATCAATCGTATCGCGGATCAGCGCGCGGCGTGAACCATCCGTCACCTCATGGGCGATGAACACAATATCCTTGGCGCGCGCTGAAGCATCCAGTGCGGCCACAATACCAGCCGTACCGCCACCCACATTATAGATACCGATGATATCTGAATGTTCGCGCAGCAATTGCCGCGCCAGCTCTTCGCTGCGCTCAGTATCATCGCGCGATTCCCGCACTGGCAAAATAACCAGATCAGCAAATTCATGCGCCATCACTTGCTCAAAACCAAATTGCCGTTCGATGTGATCGCGCAAGGCCAATGAGCCTGCAAACAACCCCACCTTGCCTTTGCGCCCACGCAAAAACCGCCCCATCAAACTGGCCGCCGTGCGCCCCGCTGAGGAATTATCAATGCCAGCATAATGCGTGCGCTTGGAGCCTGGCACATCTGACACCAATGTGACCACGGTAATACCCTTGGCCACGAGCGCGTTAATCGCCTCGCGCACAGCAGGGTGATCCAGCGCCACCACGGCCACGCCATCTATGCCCTCTTCTAATTCATCAAGCACTTTAGCGAGAAGCGGCCCGTCAAACACGTCGACGCGTTTCACCATTATGGAAACCCGCTCGCCCGCCATGCGGTGCGCAGCAGCTTCAACCTCTTCGCCCACGCGGTTCATAAATTCGCCAGCCGTGTTGGGCAGAACAAACCAAAAGCGATATTCGCGGCCCCGTGCCAGCCGTGCGGCAATGCGGTCTGGCTGATAATTCAACTCGCGGATCGCCGATTCCACTTTCTCCACAGTGCGGGTTTTCACCCCCGGCCTGCGGTTTAAAACGCGGTCAATCGTGGCCACGCTCACCTGCGCCTTTTGCGCCACATCCTGAATTGTAATCTTCACCATGAAACGTATGAACCAAAACTAGCCGCAACTGTCAAATGCCAAGCATTTTTATCCCTCGTCCCACTGGGGGGAGAGGGATGGGCCCCGCGCCGAAGGCGTGGGAGGGTGAGGGGGCTCTTAACCTCAAGGCCCTTGCGAAAAAAATGGAGGGGAGTGCCTGCTCATGGCCTCTTGCCGTGGAAAAATCGATTTTAAAAGAAATGGCTGAAGGCCACGATGCGAAAGCGCAGCGATTTTAAATCCGTCGGTGATATTGGTTAGCCATTGAAGGCGCTTGGGTCGTAATGCCCAAGGTCCACCGCCGAAGCTCCCGAGAGCAAAGGGTGCGCAAACCCCTCGCCCGCAAGCGCCGCCATCCAAACCGCAATACCGGAACGCAGTCGACATCGTCCCCTCCTTTCGGTTCAGACGAAAGGAATATAAGCATAGCAGAAGAATGTTGTCAAGGGGGGAGTTTTGGGGGGACTTTCACATTGATAATTTCAAATCAAAATTGTCACTTGCATTACGCTTCAAATAATGAGAACATAAATAGAACAACGTTTTGAGGCGATGATAATGACACATCAATTCGGTGGGGATTGGACTGAAGATAAACTTGCCGTTATGCAGCGTTATTTTTCGGCCTATGCCCAAGCGTTAAAAAACATGCATTTTGCAAAGTGGTACGTGGACGCTTTTGCTGGGACTGGACAGCGTAGCGAAATTAAAGTGAACTCCAGTGATCAGTTTTCGATGTTTGAATCCGATGAGTCGGAATTCACCAGCATTAAAGACGGGTCAGTACGTATAGCGCTAGCAATTGAACCCGCTTTCGGGAACTATGTTTTTAACGAGCAATCAAAAACTCATGCTGCCGAATTAGAAAAGCTGAAGCAAGAATTTCCCAATCGCAAAATTGAAATACGACAAGGCGATGCAAATGAGTTTCTTCAATCAATTGCATCTTCCACAAATTGGAAATCAACACGGGCAGCTGTGTTTATTGATCCCTATGGAATGCAAGTCAGTTGGGAGACATTGAAGGCATTAAGCGCGACAAAATCGGTTGATATCGCTTTATTGTTTCCTACTGGTCCGCTTACACGCGTATTGACGCGTGATGGAGATATCCCAAAGGAGTGGGTCAAGCGCATTGATGACCACTTGGGCGAGTGTGATTGGCGCAACGCAGTATATGAGCAAACGTCGGAAGATGATTTGTTTTCGAGTGCCGTACTAAAAACTAAAAAGACTTTGACACCTGAAGGTCTTCGCCAATTCATCGCTAAGCGGCTGGTTACGATTTTTCCTTATGTTAGCGAAACGCAACTTGAACTCAAAAACTCAAAAGATGCGACACTTTACCATTTATTCATCATATGCGCCAATCCTGTACCTAAGGCGACTGAGTTAGCAAAGAAGCTGGCGCTGAGCGCAATGAAATTGCCAACTAAACGTAAGCGGTGAAGTAATATGGCCGGACTTTCTGATATCGAGTGGACTGAAGCGACTTGGAACCCTGTAGCGGGGTGCTCAATGGTTTCGCCGGGCTGCACCAATTGTTACGCCCAACGCATGGCCGCGCGCTTGGATGCAATGGGTGTGAAAAAATATGCTGGCACAACACGGAAGTCAGGCGGTCGTGCAGTCTGGACAGGCAAGGTCAAATTCGACATGGCATCCCTTTCAGCACCTTTGAAGTGGCGTAAACCAAAGCGCATCTTCGTCAACTCCATGTCAGATTTGTTTCAATCGCCTGTTCCTGAAAAATTCATCCGAGATGTTTGGAACGTTATGGAGGAGGCCCACTGGCATACATTTCAAATTCTTACCAAACGGCCTGAACGTATGCGTGAGATTTTAGTCAATGGGAAATTCCCAACTCTCAAAAATGTGTGGCTAGGCACGTCAGTTGAAAATCAAGATAATGTTGATCGCATTGCTATCTTGCAAGAAACACCAGCGCATGTTCGTTTCATTTCGTTTGAACCCTTGATCGGCCCTATCATAGAACCCGAATTATCTGGCATACACTGGGCAATTGTTGGCGGTGAAAGCGGTCCAGGCGCACGCCCGATGGAACGTTGGTGGGTCGAAGAGCTGCGAGATGCTTGCCAAGATCAAGGTGTTGCTTTCTTCTTTAAACAGTGGGGCGGTGTTCGCAAAGATCGCACAGGGAGAACACTTGAAGGCAGAACGTGGGACGAATATCCAATATCAATTTCCCTCTAGTCACCCCCTCAAGTCACAGCCTTCCGCTCCCTAAACTCTGACGTATCCCACAACTTCCCATCCAGTACCTGTGCCAAATGCTCCACCGCATCCCACACATCGGTGAAGCTGTTATACAAGGGCGCAAAGCCGAAGCGCATCAGGTCAGGTGCGCGGAAATCGCCGATTACGCCGCGCGCGATCAGCGCTTGCATGATAGCGTAGGACTGTTCGTGTTTCAGGCACACATGGCTGCCGCGCACCGAAAAATCGCGGCCCCCGAAAAGTGAAATGCCGTTTGCGCCGCAGCGCTGCTCGGCAAGGTCCGTGAATAACGCACACATTTTTTGCGCCTTGGCATAAAGCTCCACCATATCCACATCGGCCCACACATCTAAAGCGGCATCGAGCGCCTGCATCGAAAGCATAGGCTGGGTGCCGCATTGCATTCTGCTGATGCCACTTGCCGCCTCGAATTTCTCACCAAAGGCAAAAGGCGTGGCATGGCCCCACCAGCCCACCAAGGCGGGCAGCACTTCATTTTGCAAGCGCGGATGCACGAAAATAAAGGCAGGCGAGCCGGGGCCGCCGTTCAAATATTTATAGGTGCAGCCAATGGCAAAATCCGCGTTCACATCCATCAATTGGCCGGGCACGGCACCAGCACTGTGGGCCAAATCCCAAATCATCAAACAGCCTTTCGCATGGGCGCGGGCTGTCACCTCTTTCATATTATGGCGACGCGCTGAACGATAATCCGTCTCGGTAATCATAACCACGGCCACATCCTCTGTGATCGCATCCATCACCGCCTCAGGTTCCACCACACGTAAGCTGTGGCCATCAGCCATAAAGGTCGTGAGGCCTTGAGCCACATAAAGATCAGAAGGAAAGTTGCCGGAGTCTGACAAAATTATTTTGCGGGTGGGCCGCTTGGCCACGGCGGCGCTGAGCACTTTGAACAGGTTTACTGAAATGCTGTCAGCCACCACCACGGAATCAGGTGCCGCCCCAATCAGCCGCGCAATTTTGTTGCCCGCTTTGCGTGGTAATTCAAATCAGCCATGCTTGTTCCACGAGGTGATAAGGTCCCTGCCCCATTCAATTTCGACGGCATGTTTCACCCGCTCCACCGCAGCCATGGGCAGCACACCCAGCGAATTACCATCCAGATAAATCACACCTTTTGGTAAGCTAAACGCGCGCGCCTTGTGGGCCAGTTTATCGGCTTTATCCATCTCTTGTGCTTGGGCGCGTGTAATCATCTTTCTGTCTCCACAATTTATCGCTAGATAAGCCACATGAAATTTATTGCCGTCATATTAGCGATGCTTTTAAGCTGCCAGACGGCACAAGCGCAATCGCCGGAACTTTCCATTGCAGAAACCACCAAACTTATTCAGAAAGCCGAGAAATCTGTGGTGGATGCCAAAGGTTGGGCGATTGATTTGCTGGACGTGTTGCGCAGCCAAAACCAACCAGCCAGCCTTGAGAATATTTGCTCCGCCATCGCCATTATTGATCAGGAATCAAATTTTGTTGCTGATCCTGCGGTGGCAGGGTTGGGTGCTTTGGCTGATAAGACCTTACGCGCCAAGGCTGATCGCATTCCGATTTTAGGTCGCATGGCGCTGCAATTTTTAGAATCTACACCATCGGAAAATGACTCCTATATGGAGCGCATCCGCTCAGCCCGCACCGAACGCGATTTGGACATGACTTACCGCAGCATGGTGGCTGATGCATCGGAGCGCACTAGCCTTTCCATGCTGACGCAAAGTGGCTTGCTCAATCAAATGATTGAAAATCGCAATGACATTAACACCATTGGTTCCATGCAAGTGTCGGTGCGCTTTGCCATTGAAAATGCGAAGAACCACCGTTGGCTGCCCATGAGCTTAGATGATGTTTATGCCGTGCGCGATGAACTCTATACCCGTCACGGCGGACTCTATTACGGCGTGTTGCAATTGCTCGGATATGAGTCCGGCTATAACCGCAAAATCTATCGCTTTGCGGATTACAATGCAGGCCGTTACGCCAGCCGTAATGCCGCGTTTCAAAAAATGATTGTGATGCTTTCAAAAACTGCAATCGCACCCGATGGTGATTTATTGCTTTATGACAAAAACAATCGTGCCCTTGCCAAAGTGAGCGAGAGTGAGAACGCCTTGCGCAAAATTATTTCTGATTTTCATTTGGGAATTGATGATAAAAAACTGCGGAGTGATTTGTTGAAGGAAAAAGATGTGAGCTTTCCATCAACAAAAATCTATGGCGCTATCCGGGGCTTGGTCAAAGTGCCCGTTACCTATGCTGAAATTCCATCGATTGAGCTGAGCAGCCCTAAAATAAAACACCATATGACAACGCGCAATTTCGCTGAGAGTGTAGACAAGCGCTATCAGAAATGTGTGGGGAAATGAATTACTCCTTCACCTTCAAATTTTCTGGATCATAAATTGATTTTAAATGCGGAACCGCTTTCACGCGTTCCTGCGCTACCACCAATTCATAATTTCCACTCATCACATAGTCTTCGGTAACGCCTTCAGCGTTGCGCACATAGCCATAGCCGATCGGTTTCAATATCGAATAGCCATAGCCGCCGCTGGTGAGATAACCGGCAAATTTCCCATCGCGCAAAATCGTCTCGCGGCCCACTAAAACCACATCCTCGCGTTCAGTGGTAAAGCCCACCAACATTTTCGTCAATGGCTTGCCCTGTTTGGCAACCAGCGCATCACGACCCATAAATTCGCGATTGTCTTTCATCCGCACGGCCCAGCCCAATCCGGCTTCATAAGGTGTATCGTTGGGCGTAATATCAGCACCCCAAGCACGATAACCTTTTTCCAAGCGCAGTGATTCCAAGGCTCGATAACCCACAGGTCGCATTTCCAGCGCAGCACCCGAAGCCATGATTGCGTTAAACACATCACCTAAGGCATGAATAGGGGCATGCAATTCCCAGCCGAGTTCACCGACGTAAGTCACACGCATGGCCCGCACTGGGTGGCCTTTAATGGACACGGTTTTCACATCACCGAAATGAAATCTATCCGCAGCAAAATCACCATAGGTTATTTTTTGCACGATCTGGCGTGACTTCGGCCCCATCAAAACCAAGGTGCCAAATTTCTCCGTCACATCTTTCAAAACTGCTTCGCTGCCGCGAGGAATGTGGTCATCAATCCAATGAAAATCATGGGTGCGGAATCCTGTGCCCGTTACAATATAAAAATGGTCTGCGGCAAGTTTTGCTACCGTCAGATCACACTCAATGCCGCCGCGCGAATTGAGCATTTGAGTATAAACTAAACGCCCCGTCGATTTTGGCATTACGTTTGCGCAAATATAATTGAGAGCAGCCTCAGCTTCTCTGCCTTTCAATTCAAATTTGGCAAAGGAAGATTGATCGAACACGCCAGCAGTTTCACGCACCGCACGGTGCTCATTGCCAACATGATGAAACCAATTCTGTCTACCCATCGAATAGATATCACGGGCGAGAACGCCTTCAGGGGCGAACCAATTGGGCCGTTCCCAACCGAGCTTCGAACCAAAGCATGCGCCATGGGCTTTCAGCTTTTCATACAGAGGTGAGACAATGCGGGGCCGGCCACTTTCATATTCTTCATGCGGAAAGCCCACTGTATAGTGCTTGCCATAGGCTTCCAGCGTGCGGGCATTCACCCATGCGCGGTCCTTGTGCATGGCGGAAAAACGTCTGATGTCAACTGACCATAAATCAGTTGGCGCTTCGCCTTTCATCACCCAGTCGGCCAGCACCCAACCCGCTCCGCCGCCTGAGGCAATGCCAAACGCGTTGAAGCCTGCACCCACGTAATAATTCTTCAGCTCTGGTGCCGCACCTAAAATAAAATTGCCATCGGGTGTAAAGCTTTCTGGCCCGTTGATCATTTTCTTGATGCCGACTTTTTCAAGAGCTGGAACCCGCGCTAGAGCTTGGCTCATGTGTTGTTCAAAATGATCCCAATCATCCTCGAACAATTGGAATTCAAACGTCTCTGGCACGTCCCCTTGTGTCCAAGAAATCGGGTCAGGTTCGTAGCCACCAAACACCAGACCACCCACTTCTTCTTTGAAATAGGTGCGACGATCTGGGTCTCGGATAGTGGCAGCGTCTGGTGAAAGTCCTTCCACTTTTTCGGTGATCACATATTGGTGCTTCACGGGTTGCAGCGGCACATTCACGCCAGCCATCGCCCCGATTTGTCGAGCCCACATGCCACCACAATTGACCACGCGATCGCACATGATTGTGCCGTGGTTGGTTTTCACACCGACCACACGCCCTCTTATGATTTCAAAACCGATGACGCGAACGCCTTCAACAAATTTGGCACCGTGCATTCGCGCACCTTTGGCCAGCGAGTTGGTAATGTCGGAGGGTGATGCCTGACCATCGGTCGGCAGATAAGACGCGCCGACGAGATCGGAGGTTTCCATCAACGGCCACATTTTTTTAACTTCAGCTGGCGAAAGCAAATGCATTTCCATGCCAAAACTCTGTGCGGTTGTGGCAAGGCGCTTATATTCCGTCCAGCGATCTTCGTTGGTAGCCAGCCGCAAGCAGCCAGTCATTTTCCAACCAGTTTGCAACCCAGTTTCAACTTCCAGTTTTTTATAGAGCTCGACAGAATATTTAAGAACTTGTGTGATTGATGCTGATGATCGAAGCTGCCCGACCAAACCAGCCGCATGCCATGTTGAGCCAGAGGTGATTTTATTCTGCTCCAGCACCACAACACTGGCCCTATGATCACGAGCCAAATGATAGGCTGTAGAACAGCCGATTATGCCGCCGCCGACAACCACAACATCGGCGTGGGTAGGAAGTATAACCGTCATTTATTTTCCAAACCTGATTTCATAATCAGCAAAGATTGTTTCAAAGCGACCGAGATATTCAGTGGCATAGGCCACGTAATCCACACCGGGCGCATTGAGATAAAGTTCCGAAATCATACCCCACATGGCTTCACGTAGAGCAGCAGCAACTTTCATGCCAAAAAAAGCCCGCGTTGTAGCAAGATCGGGCACATGCTTAAAATAGTGTTTAAGCATCGACGCTTCGAGTTTGGCATCAAATGAATTCGCCGCAGCAATATTGGCAAGGTCGAACATTGCCGTGCCAAATGCGCCATACTCCCAATCGATCAACCACAACCGCTTGCCATCATCCATAAAATTTGTCGGCAATAAATCATGGTGGCCAAACACAATGGGAAGCGGCACTTGGGCAGCTTCCAACGCATCAACAATTTTCATCCAACGCGGAATTTCCGCGACACGCGGATGGTTTGCATTTTTCAATGTGACGGCGTAGTCACGCAATATCTGGAACACCCAGAATATGGCCCCCTGCCCGCCCACACGGGCACCCATCTCACGGTGGCAGCGAGCCACGATGTCCACACAAGCTTCCCAATTGGCACGAACGTCGGCTTCGCTATAAGTTCGCGCCGTGAGGTGACGCAACACCATCAATCCATCTTCGATATGTAAAACTTCAGGGGACAAGCCCGCTTCAAAGGCAGCGCGAGAAGCAATCGATTCACGGTGGCGTGAAACTTGATGAAAGGGATAATCCTCCCCCACGCGCACCACATACTTTCCCACAGCATCACTCACCGTAAAGCTGGCATTGCTCACACCACCTTTTAACGGTTCAATTTTGATTTCGCCTTTCCATATGGAAAGGCCCATCACTCGTGCTTCAGCGTCCGTCATCCGAATTCCTCGATTGAAAACCCATTTTACGAAGCCGCCACCACCGCTTCAATCGGCGATTTGCTTTTTTACGCACCGGGGGCGAATACGCTCCGAGCAAAACCCCATGCAGGGCTGGGGGTGGCAACTCGTAAAATGCCCCAATCTAAATCGATCTGGACAGGGAAACAATTGATCTAAATAACAGAAGAGTCAAACATTTTGTGGTTTTTATGTTGAATTGTGATTACATGGTGTTGTATTTTGTGATATAATGCAAAATTATGTGACTATATCTGACGGTATCACCATGAAAAGCCACAAAACTTCGAAACGCATCCTTACGATTTTAGATCATATTCACCATCACGGCACCGCGACGGTTGCCGAGCTTGCGCTGAGTCTTTCGGTGTCCGAAGAGACCATCCGCCGTGATGCCAAACTTTTGGAATCGAAGGGTCAGATTCTTAAGCTTCACGGCGCGCTTGCTCTGCCACATTTGGCGGGTGAAGCCCCATTTGAGCGACGCCTGCGTGAGAACGCTGATGCTAAACGAGCGATTGCCAAACGCGCCATTCAATTTGTCGAGGATGGTGACAGCATAATGATCGATACAGGCACCACCACATCAATCTTTGCACAGGAATTGCGGACCAAGCGCAATCTCACAATTGTCACTAACTCGTCCGATATTGCGCGAACCTTAGCCACCGTGAATGGCAACACGGTTTATATGGCAGGTGGCGCGTTGAAAGGTGATAATGGCGCAGCCTTTGGCCCTTCTGCTGTCGAGTTTTTCTCGCGATTTCGTGTGAAACATGCTTTTATTTCAATTGGCGCATTGGATGCCAATGACGGGCCAATGGACGCTGAACTTTCCGAGGCCGAAATTGCTCACATGGCACTAACAAGAGCGGATCACCGCGTCATACTGTCAGATGCGTCAAAGTTTGGCAAAACGGCTCTTGTCAAAGTTTGTAAATTCAATCTAATTAACCGTCTAGTTACTAATGAAAATCCTGGTGCTCCTTTGGCTTCGGCCTTGGCTGCTGCAGGTGTGAGCATAAACATTGTTACTGCTTAGGAAATGCCACACGTGCGTGTGCGGAATTGCGCCATGCGGCTGTCGCAAAGCTTCAACGTGTTGACCGCGTAGCATGATATGAGCCATGATAGACGTTCAAATTTAAATGGGTGAAACGATGCGATATGAAACTCCGTCAACAGCCAAAGAAGCTGTGACATTGATGGCCAAAGAAAAAGGTGTTGCCTTTATCTTGGCGGGCGGCACGGATCTGCTGGTTAAAATGAAAGCCGGAATTTTAGAGCCTGATTTGGTCGTCGATATCAAACGCATCAAAGGCATGAATGAAATTAAGAAGACGGCAAGCGGTTTCACAGTCGGTGCTGCAGTTCCGTGTGCAGCACTCACCGAGAATGCCGCTCTCGTAAAAGCTTGGCCGGGTGTCGTTGAAGCCGCCAACTTGATTGGCTCAAAGCAAGTGCAAGGCCGTTGCACCATGTCTGGCAATTTGTGCAATGGCTCGCCCGCCGCTGATAGCGTTCCGGCTTTAGTTGCAGCCAATGCAAAAGTTGTGATTGCTGGTCCAAAAGGAAATCGCAAACTCGCAGTAGAAGATGTACCTGCCGGTGTGGGCCGTACCAATTTGAAAAAAGGTGAAATCATCACCGCCATTGAGCTTCCGAAGAAGCTGGCAAAATCAGGTGATGCTTATCTGCGTTTCACACCACGCACCGAAATGGATATTGCTGTGGTGAGTGTCGGTATCAATCTCACCATTGATGCCAAGGGTGTCATTACCAAAGCCCGCGTGGCATTGGGTGCTGTGGCCACCACAGTAATGTTGGTGAAAGAAGCTGGCAAAGCCATCATCGGCACCAAGCTGGATGCCGAAGCCAAAGCCAAGCTCGCTGCTGCATGTTCAGCGGCCTGTAAGCCTATTGATGACAAGCGTGGCACAATTGAATTTAGAACTGAAGTTGCAGGTGTTCTCGCACGGCGCGCTGCTGAAACCGCATATAAACGCGCAGGAGGCAAATAACATGGGTGCTCATGTCAACACCACAATCAATGGCGACAAGGTTGAGTTTGTTTGCGCTGCTGATGAATCATTACTCGATGTGCTGCGCAACCGCATTGGCCTGACAGGTGCGAAAGAGGGCTGCGGCACAGGCGACTGCGGCGCATGTTCAGTCATTCTCGATGGCCGACTTGTGTGCTCCTGCCTCGTGCTGGGTGCTGAGATGAACGGCAAATCGGTTGAAACCATTGAAGGCATGGCTGATGGCACGAAGCTGCACCCCCTGCAGCAACACTTCATTGATGGTGCGGCGCTGCAATGCGGCATCTGCACTCCGGGTTTCTTGATGGCAGCACAAGCATTGCTGCGCAAAAATCCTGATCCGACTGAAGAAGAAATTCGCTTTGGCCTTGCTGGCAATCTTTGCCGCTGCACAGGCTATGATAAAATCGTACGCGCCGTTCAGGCTGCCGCTAAAGAAATGAGGGCTTAAACCATGTCTATGGACGCAGATCTCGTGACCAAGAAATTCAAAGTAATCGGCACCCGTGTGGCACGGCCCGATGGCATTGATAAAGTGACAGGCCGTGCGCGCTTTGGCGCGGATGCGACCATGCCCGGCCAACTCGTAGCCCTCGTGCTGCGCAGCCCGCACCCTCATGCGATTATCAAAAAAATTGACATCTCAAAAGCTGAAAAGCTTGTCGGTGTGAAAGCTGTGATCACCAGTGCCGACTTGCCGGATTACACCAACGGTGACCGTGGTATGCTGGACATTCTCGAAAACTGCATGGCGCGTCACAAAGTATATTATGATGGTCACGCTGTTGCCGCAGTTGCAGCAGTCGATGTGACCACAGCGCGCGCAGCTTTGAAACTTATCAAAGTTGACTATCAAATTCTGCCACACGTGACACATGTTGATGATGCTTTGAAAGCTGACTCACCTTTGCTCCACACGCACATTGTCACCCAAGGCGCATCGCCGGAAGCGACCGAACCGTCCAACTACAACAAATATGCTGAATATGGCCATGGCAACATTGAACTTGGATTCAAAGATGCTGATGTGATCATCGAAAGATCTTACAAAACCGAACAAACTCACCAAGGTTATATTGAACCGCATTCTTGCCTCGCTTCTGTTTCACCCGATGGCGCTGCAGAAATGTGGGTTTGCACCCAAGGCCACTTTGTGTATCGCAATCAATGTGCAACATTGCTGGGCCTTGACGCCAATAAATTGCGCGTGACGGCTTCTGAAATCGGCGGCGGCTTCGGCGGCAAAACTCATATCTGGGCCGAACCTTTGGCACTCGCACTTTCACGCAAAGCCAATCGCCCTGTCAAATTGACAATGAGTCGCGAAGAGGTGTTTCGCTGCACCGGGCCAACTTCGGCCACTTCCATCAATGTAAAAATTGGTGCGAAGAAAGATGGCACAGTCACTGCGGCATTTGCTGAGCTGCGTTACACCAGTGGCTGCTTCCCATCGAACTGGGCCGAGTTTGGCGCCATGACGGCTTGGGCCTGCTATGATTTCAAGAATGTTAAGTCAGTAAGCAAGGACGCCGTTTCAAACCGTCCAAAAACCGCTGCTTATCGCGCACCTTCGGCCCCCATGGCGGCCTTCGCCATTGAAAATGCTATGGATGAAATCGCCAAAGCCATTGGTATGGACCCATTGGAACTGCGCATCAAGAATGCGGCCAAGGAAGGCACAAAATCATCCTATGGTCCAGTTTACGGTCCCATTGGTATCGGACCAACACTAGAGGCTGCAAAAAACCATCCGCACATGAAAGCCCCCTTGGCCAAAAACACGGGCCGTGGTGTGGCGTGTGGATTCTGGTTTAACTTTGGTGGCCAAACTTGCGTTGATTTGAACGTGACGCCAGATGGCACCACAACAGTTGCTGTGGGCACCATGGATGTGGGCGGCTCCAGAGCCTCACTCGCATTGGCTGTCGCCGAAGAGTTGGGAGTAGCTTACAAAGACGTTCGCGTGATTGTGGCTGACACCTCTTCCCTCGGTCATAATGATATGACCGACGGCAGCCGTGGCACCTTCTCTTCTTCGATGGCCGCCATTTTTGCGGCTCGCAATGCCATCACAGTCATGCGCCAAAAAGCTGCAAAGACTTGGGAAATTCCGCTGGACGATATTGTCTGGGAAGATGGCCACGCTAAGGCAACAGGTGCCAGCCATGGCAACTTGGCTCCATTGAGCATTAAGGACATTGCAGGTAACGCTGGCGCCACTGGTGGACCCATCGCAGGTCACTCCGAAATTGTAGCCGACAATGCAGGCGTATCCTTCGGTACGCATATTGCCGATTGCCATGTGGACCCTGAAACCGGACAAACCAAGATCACCCGTTACACAGTGATCCAAGATGCGGGCAAAGCGATGCACCCGTCATATGTTGAAGGCCAATATCAAGGCGGTGCCGCTCAAGGCATTGGCTGGGCTTTGAACGAAGAATATGTTTACGGAGCCAATGGCCGTTTGCAAAATCCTGCCTTCTTGGATTACCGCATTCCAGTCTGTTCTGATCTGCCATTTATCGACACGCAGATTTTAGAAATTCCAAATCCGCATCATCCTTATGGTGTGCGCGGTGTGGGTGAAACCCCAATCGTGCCACCACTGGCTGCCGTGTCCATCGCTGTCACCAACGCGACAGGAGTGCGCATGACCCACATTCCAATGTCTCCTCCACGCATTTTGAAAGCCATTAAAACGCATCGCGGATGAGCATTGAAGTCCATCTCTGGGGGGCGCTGCGACCAATGGTCGGCGGCGCCCTTTCAATTTCAGTCGAAGCCAAAACCATTAGAGAATTATTCCGCGTCCTGAGTAACCAATACCCCGGTATGGAACCCCACATCAAACGTGGCGTGGCTGTCGCCATTGATGGAAAAATTTACCGCGACCAGTGGGACACTGAGCTGCCTGAAACTGCTGAAATTTACCTGCTGCCCCGCGTGCCGGGGGGGTAAGTCGCGGTTGGCAGATGTCATTAATATTTCATCCATGACTTCGATCTAGACTCCGCCACACTGAAGATCAGCGCAATCAACTGGGTGGTGGCTGACAACGTGTTGAGAGCTGATGGCGTGGAAGATACGGATCTAAAAACTGAAAAAGTATTTCATGGAAATCTTTCTAAAATTGGCCAATTGCCGCCGCTCTTGGAAATCAAAGGTCCACTCGCCAAAGTCGATCTCTCTGCTTGGATCAGCGGCATTTCTTATATGCTCGGCATAAATTTCATTGGCTACAAAAACCTATTTACTTCTTTTCATCAAACGCCATTTGATTTGCTTGAACTCGTGATTTGTTTTGTCATCTTTTTGGTCGCCGTTACAATAATCCAACAGTATATGGGGCTTTCCCTTCGGGCCAACGAGTTTGGCAAACCCAGGCAACTCTGCAAAAGCGGGCCATATCGTTTCACACGCAACCCAATTTATGTCGCATTCTTGCTACCACTGGCATCGTTTGCCATCATCTCGCCAATGTCGGCAATTGCCGCAATCGTGTTTTATGTGGTGAGTATGAACTTCACGGTGCTGCGGGCCGAAGAGCGCGACCTCGTTGCTATCTTCGGGGAAACTTATCTAAATTACGCATCTAAAACCCCGCGCTGGATTTTCTAAAAACAAAACTTGCCGCCCAACGATTAACGTTAATCTCATCGGCCCGCTCCTTGCAATTCAATCCGCAAGAAGCCGCTCATTGACACAAAATGGAACGCTTCAGAACCTTAAAGCTGGAGAATCCGATGAGCCCGCCTACCCAATTTGCTGAACCGTTGTTCGAACTCAAAGGTACGGCTGCTAAGATTGATCTATCAGCTTGGATCAGTGGCGTGTCTTATTCTCTTGGCTTGCTGTTCGTGGCACAAGATCGCATTAATGTTTCACCCGAACAATCACCGGCCATCTCATTCACACTTATAATGGTTTTGGTGACATTTTTTGTGACTGTAATGATGATCCAACGCCACATGCGACTTTCGATTTTGGCCAACACATTCGGCGCACCAACTCAGTTGGTTACAACTGGAATTTTCAAATATTCGCGCAATCCAATTTATGTAGCTTTTCTTCTACCCTTGGCATCGCTTGCCTTGCTCTCATTATCAGCATCAGTTTTGGCGATTGCAATTTATGTGACAGCGATGAATCTCACAGTGCTGCGCAAAGAAGAGCGTGACCTCTCACAAGCCTTCGGTAAAACTTATTCCGAATATGCCGCAAAAGCGCCACGCTGGATTTTGTAAACAGAACTTAGTTTAGCGTGAGGCTGGCAAGTCCAGCAGCAACATTAAGACCAGTCTGCGCTTGAACGCTGATTGGCTGCAAGTTAATGCCGTGCTTAAATCCACCCACCAACACATTAGCGCCGAGACCAATAACGGCTGTCGCTTCAGCGCTCACGCCTGTGTATTGGCCGCGCAATGAACCGGGTCTGATTTTGCCTGGCGCAAAAACTGCCCAAGCAATAACGGTATGGTTTGTTACACCAAGGTCCACACCAAATTTGCCGATGCTGCCGGTGTAATGTTCAACACGCTTGCCGCGTGCTGAACGGAATGTGCACTCTGCATCCTTGGAAGAGCCTATAACAAAGCCCACGCCACCTTCAACGTCGCAGGTGAGAACACCCACTTTAACGCCGCCTGCTTGCGCCATTGGCGCAAAAGCGAAAAGTGAAACGGCCGTTGCAGCCAAAATTAGTTTTTTCATATTATTACACACTCCTGTTGGTGAGACCGTTGTCTCACGGCATAATGTGTCAGGAATGGGGCCGCTGAACCTCGTCAGCCATGTTAATACGTCCACCCAACCATGCTGGAACAAAACGCTGAGGTGAGGCGGCCCTCCCCAAAACGGGAAGGGCCAAATGTGCTGTAGCATGATTTTCATATTTGGCTTCAATAAGGGAACGGCGCTCGGCCTCCCACGCCATATCAACATCAAGTGGCAAACAGATTAAGCGCTGCAAGTCCCCTCGGGTCAGGCCAATATCACGCAATTGATGATTGCTAAAACTTTGCAGACGTTTGAGGTCCTTTCGCATGCGCCAATTACCGACCATGCGCACCAGCCAGGTCAAACGGCCATAGGCCAGACGGGATTGGGCTTCATTGATCTCATAATCGCGCATAATAACCTCCAAAAATCTCCAAATTGTATCTATTGTCACTGCCTAGGTAATAAATTTACTTGATAAACAGCAATTGTGTAGATACAATGAATGAATATGCGCAAACAATCGAAACATTGTACCCATGACAATTAATATGACAATCTGGACGCCGACATTGGATCGCAGCAAGCCATTGTACTTGGCCATTGCTGACGCAATCACTCACGATGTCGAAGGCGGCACTCTGGCCAAGGGCGATCGCCTGCCGCCGCAGCGTGATCTGGCTTGGAAGTTGGGCGTCACATTAGGCACCGTCACCCGTGCCTATAAGGAAGCTGAACAGCGTGGGTTGCTGTCTGGTGAAGTGGGGCGCGGTAGTTACATCAGACAAGGAAACACTGTCACAGCCATTCCACCGATGCAAAGTGAAGTTGATGAAATCGTCGATCTCACCCACGCCATTCCACCGCCTGTTGTGACGCCGCAAGAATTTGATGCAGCCCTTCATTCGGTCATGCGTGATGCCCGCAAATTAGATTTACTGGACTACGCTCCGCCCGATGGATTTGCCTTGCATAAAACCATGGCGGTGCGCTGGTTAAAACTCAGCGGAATTGAGACCACTGAACGCGATGTATTTATCACCGCGGGTGCGCATCTCGGTTTGATCACAGTGCTGGAAGCGATCACCGCACCCGGCGATGTGGTCATGGCGGAATCAATTAATTATGCGTTGCTGCGCATCACATTTAAAAATGCACATTTAGAACCTATGGCTTTAGCCATGGATGACGAAGGCTTGATGCCTGACGTGTTCGAACAGGCCGCCAAAAGCGGGAAGTCACGCCTGCTCTATTTAGTGCCAACCTTGCAAAACCCCACCACCAGCACCATGAGCCATAAGCGCCGCGAAGCCATTGTTGCTATCGCACGAAAATATAACATCACAATTATTGAAGATGATATTTTTCGCCTTCTCGATGCCCGCGTTCAGCCACCGACAATTTATACCTTGGCCCCCGAGCGCACATTTCACATTACCAGCCTTTCAAAAACTTTAGCACCGGGCCTTCGCATTGGCTTTGTAGTCACCCCTCAGGGCCAAGACCGCACCATGCGCTCGCATGTACGCACTATGGCGGCGCGCACTGTGGGCATCACCGGTGAAATCGCCCGCTATTGGATTGAAACTGATTTAGCGTCCAGCATACTGGACCGAACCCGCAATGAACTGGCTTCGCGCCGCGCCACGTTCATGGAAGTTTTTAAGGATGCAAAATTTCGCTGCGAACTGGGTGCACCTTATGCGTGGCTAGAATTGCCCGAAAGCTGGAGTGCAGGCCGCTTTGCATCAGCGCTCATGGCCAAGCGCATTAAAGTTTCACCTGGCACCATGTTCAATCTCGATCGTAACACGCCAAGCCACCACATCCGCGTATGCTTTGGTAACCCACAATCAGGCTGGCGCAGCAGGCAAGCCTTCGAGACCATCCGTACACTGATGAGTGAACCTGACGATGATGATTTCACACCAGTAGCGTGAGCTAACTTGCTTACTTCTCCTTCTCCCGCAAGGGGGAAGGTGCCCACTTGGGCGGATGGGGTGACGGCAACGGATGTATTCTCTAACACCGAGATCCCCACCAGAGCAGTTTTAAGAAAACTGCCTAAGTCTCGCGCAAGAAAGTGGCGCGATCCACCCTCCCCGCGCTGCGAGGAGGGAGAAGTTTCTACACCAACCACACCCTTCCATAAGGCGGAATTTGCAGAACCCCATTCGGGGCCACCACCGCAGCGTCGCTCAATGCATCATGGAAATGCGTCACGCCATTTGACACGGCCAAACTTGCGGGCACATTCTGCCAAAGCTCAGTGAAGTTAAACAGCGCCAGCAACGGCCCCTCGTCGCTCTCGCGCAAAAACGCAAAGATCGCAGCATTGCCTGCATCCAAAATCTTAGTCGGATTTTGCGCGGCAAGATGCTTCACAGCTTTACGTCTGGTGATGATGTTTTTTGTGCCCGCAAAAATCTTATCTTGTGTGGATGAAAGTTTGACCCATTGCATTTTAGGCCGGTGCATCCAGCGATTGTCATGGGCATGGGCTGGTTCCTTGATAAAATCATAATCATTGGTGAGGCCAATTTCATCGCCCATAAACAACAGAGGCAGACCACCAAACGAGGCCATCAAAGCCACGCCCATCAAGATGCGATCAATCGCTGTTACTATTTCCTGCTCAGTCGTCGCCGCTTCCAGCCCAGCCAAACTGGCATAGGTGCCACTATTGCGACGATCCCCTGTCTCAGCATTCTCTTGAAAAATTCCACCACGGGCGAAGGAGGCAATATGTTTTCCTGCATAGAAATCCGCAAGAAATTTGCGGTGTCCGGGTCCGGAAACATTGGGAACGGCGCTCGCATCTTCCTCAGTAATCGCCCAGCCAATATCATCATGGCAGCGGATATAGGTAGCCCAGCAGGCATTGCGGAAGCTTGTCGGAAAATGCTTCGTCAGAGTGTAAGTCATCAAGCTTGTATCGCGCGCCGCCAGCGACGACCAATAATGCACCATCAAATTATTGTGATATGCAAGATTGCCTTCGCGCCCGCGATGCGTGCCTACACCTAAATAGGTCACTAAATCACGCGGTGCCACAATGGCCTCAGCTTTGTGAATCAATGCTGGCGCAGCAACCCGTGTAGCGGCTCGTAACGCCTGAAGAATGTCATGCACCTCGGGAAGGTTCTGGCAGTTGCTACCCAACTGCTTCCACATAAAAGCCACAGCATCCAAGCGCAAACAATCCACACCCTTGTTGGCGAGGTTGAGCATGATGTCGACAATTTCAATAAACACATCAGGGTTTGCCCAATTCAAATCCCATTGGTGTTCATTGAAAGTGGTCCACACATATTTTTTGAAATCAGGATAATAGGTAAAATTCCCCGGCGCATCATTGGGGAAAACTTCCACCAAGGTTTTTTCAAATTCCAACGTCTCAGCTTGCACGTCAAACATATGATAATAGGCTTGATACTTCGCATCACCGCCCTTGGCCTTCTCTGCCCAAGCATGTTCCTTGGCCGTATGGTTGAGAACCAGATCGACACACACACTCATATTTTTATGACGCAGTGTTTTGGCCACCGATTGAAAATCTTCCATGGTTCCAAGCACTGGATTGATGGAGCGGTAATCCATAACCGAATAACCGCCATCACTGTCACCGGGCCGAGGCTTCAAACACGGCATGAAGTGAACATAGGTGACGCCAAGGCTTTGCAAATAATCAATATGCTGGGCAACGCCTTTGAAATTTTCAGCAAAGCGATCAACATAAAACACATAACCCACCATATTTTCCGAAAGGAACCAATCGGGGTTGAGATCACGTTCAAGATCGAGGTCTTTCAGTTCGGCGGGGCGCTCGGTCCAACGGGTCAACAGTAATGTTTTGAGCGCTTTCTCAAATTCGGGGCGATATCCATAGATTGCGCGCAAAGGCTGCAATAAATCAGCCTCACTGCGTTTCCAGCGCAGATCAAATAATTTCTGGTCATTCAGAGACAAAGCCATCGTCAAATATCCAAATTCAGTCACCAAAGCGCTTTGAATGCCACATCCACAGGAAAAAGCCAGAGGACGGAGCAGGACAATCCACCGCCAAATGCAAGTTGAATATTTTTAACGGATTGCGGATCGTAATTTGTGGCGGCATACCAGAGGCCAAGGGAGTTTCCAATGTCTGCATTTCTAAATTCTGTCTCTGAGGAATTGAACTCCATTAGAGCCGCTTCGCTGTGGAAAGCTGAACGCGAAATTCAAACCGCACAGGGTGCTGATATCGGCGTGGCAGGACCGCGCCAGGTTCTCAATTTCTGCGCCAATAATTATTTGGGCCTGGCCAATCATCCAACACTCATTGCCGCGGCGAAAGCCGCCCTCGATAGCCACGGCCTCGGCATGGCTTCGGTGCGCTTCATTTGCGGCACCACAGATTTGCACCGCGAACTTGAAGCCCGCATTGCCGATTATGTGCAGATGGAAGATTCAATTTTATTCGCCGCCTGCTTTGATGCCAACGGCGCAGTGTTCGAACCGCTGTTTGGTGAGCAAGATGCCATCATCTCAGACAGCCTTAATCACGCTTCAATCATTGACGGAATTCGCCTCTCAAAAGCCAAACGCTATCGTTTCGCCAATAGCGATATGAATGATTTAGAAAAACAATTGCAAGCCGCCAAGACCGACAATGCGCGGCGCATTGTGATTGTGACGGACGGTGTGTTTTCTATGGATGGCTATTACGCCAACCTCCCCGACATTCGGAAACTTGCGGATAAATATGACGCACTCATCATGGTTGATGATTGTCACGCCACAGGTTTTACCGGCCCACAAGGCCGCGGCACTGCGGCTCGCTCAAATGTGAAGGTTGATATTCTTACTGGCACACTGGGCAAGGCTCTGGGTGGCTCGGCAGGTGGTTACATTGCAGCGGCCAAACCGATTGTTGATCTCTTACGCCAACGGGGTCGTCCTTATTTATTCTCCAACGCCCTGCCGCCCGCCATTGTTGCCGCTTCATCCAAAGCGATTGATCTGGCCGAAGCAGGCGATGACTTGCGCGTGAAACTCAACGCCAATGCCAAAGCCTTCCGCGCTGGCATGACGGCGGCAGGTTTCAAACTTCTCGCTGGCGAACACCCGATCATCCCCGTGATGTTGGGAGAGGCTGAGCTTGCACAAAAACTGGCGACAAAACTTTATGAGAAGGGCATTTACGTGACTGGCTTTTTCTTCCCCGTGGTGCCTAAAGGACAAGCCCGCATTCGCACGCAAATGTCTGCCGCTCACACACCCGAACACATTAAAACCGCCATCGCCGCCTTCACTGACGCTGGCCAAGAATTAGGAGTGATCTAATGCGTGCTCTTGTTAAAGCTGAGGCCGCTGAAGGCCTAACCCTGCGCGATGAACCAACACCGCAAATCGGCAGCGATGATATTCTAATCAAAGTGGCCAAGACTGGAATTTGCGGCACTGATCTGCACATTTGGAAATGGGATGAGTGGGCAAAGAAAACCATTCCTGTTCCCATGGTGGTGGGCCATGAATTTGCTGGTGTGGTGGTGGATGTGGGAAGCCATGTGCGCACTGTGAAAGTGGGCGACCGTGTTTCGGGCGAAGGTCATTTGATCGGCATGAAAAGCCGCATGGCCAGAGCAGGCCATTTTCATCTTGATCCTGAAACCAAAGGCGTAGGTGTAAATGTGCCTGGTGCTTTTGCTGAATATCTCAAAATCCCCGCCTTCAACGCCATTCATTTGCCGCCCGAAGTCGATGATGAAATCGGTGCCATTCTCGATCCGCTCGGCAACGCTGTGCACACCGCATTGAGTTATGATCTCGTCGGCGAAGACGTGTTGATCACTGGCGCAGGGCCAATCGGCATCATGGCCGCAGCTGTGTGTCGTCATGTCGGCGCACGTCATGTGGTGGTGACGGACGTGAATGATTACCGCTTGGAATTGTGCAACCAAGTGACCGATGCTGTAACGGTGAATGTGGCCAACGAAGATTTAAAATCGGTGATGGAACGCATTGGCATGCGCGAAGGCTTTGACATTGGTTTAGAAATGTCTGGCGCACCGTCAGCCTTCGAACAGATGACCAAGCATCTCATCATGGGTGGCAAAATTGCCATGCTCGGCATTCCTTCTGGCAAAATGCCAGTGGATTGGAACACCATCATTTTCAAAGCGCTCACCATCAAAGGTATTTATGGGCGTGAGATGTTTGAGACCTGGTATAAAATGATCGCCATGCTGCAATCCGGTTTAGATGTGCGCAAGGTGATCACTCACCGCATGAAAGCCGCTGACTATGCCACAGGTTTTAATCTGATGAAGCAGGGCAGCTGCGGAAAAGTGGTATTAGATTGGGCGTAAGTTAAGTACAAGCTGCTATTCACCAAATAGTTTGGCCACCACCGGTCGAAGATCGAGCAAGATCGCGTCGGCCATGGAAGCATGACCTTCAGCTGATGGATGCATTCCCCCCGTCGTCTCAGAGAAGTTTTTAGCCGATGCTTCCTCGTCAATTTGACCATCGCGGGTCAAAACTTTTTGGTTCACCACCAAAAACGCATCATTGAAAGTGCGCACCCAACGCTGGCGTAAGGCGTAGGGGTAATTCTCCGTATTAGGATCAAATGGCCGCCACGTTTGGCCTTTTGTAAAAAGTCCTGTCTGGCAGGTGAGAGTTGCCCGCTCGGCTTTGCCCCAGCACGGCACGGTCAACATTTCTGCAGGATCATCCAACCGGTTCTGGCGCTGAGCACAAAAGCCATGGCCTTTGAAAGGTTGGTCGGCATAGGCACGTCCGGCATAAGTCCAGCCATGGTCTTCGGCCAATTCACCCATACGACGATGCAACTTGTCTAATTGATCATGGGCCGCATCAAGCTTGGCCTGCCGCACCACAAGCCAAGACGAGAAACGGTCCAGCGATTGATTAGACGCAAACTGATCCTCTTTCTGGTCACCATCAGTGACACCAGAACAGGTGCGCCCATTTTCATCGACGAGAATATCAGGATAAGCTGTGAGAATGATGCGTGATGGATCATAACTCAAATTATCATTGGCCAGCGGCAAGGCCAGCTCAAAGGCCTTGGCCAATTTTGCATAGGCCGATGGTAAAATGTTTTTCATATTTTCTGAAAACTGATCGGCCGAAACCGTGGCTCCAAACCAACCAGCCAACCGCGATGTTAGACTTTTGCGCAACGTGGACCAGCCCACCAAATTGGCAAAACCAATATCATTGCCGCCCACGGACAAGAATACAAAATCCACATTGCGCCGGAAATGATTGTTGGGGCACACCCAATAGCCATCGTTATTTTGCACACCATCCAAACACATCTCACGCAGGAACCAATAAAGCTGGGTATCTTTGCGCCCGCCTGAAATGACATGGGCTGTGGTGTCCGTGCCGCTCCCTTGCTGGCTCACATATTCCACATAGCCTTGCGGCCCAAGAATGCCTTTTTCAACCGCCGCACCCGAACACGAATAGCCCATGAAGGTGACCGCCCCGTGCGGGTTCTCAATGCCAATTTGCAAGGCGGCGCGAAGTTGGTGCGAATAAAGCGACCGATGGCACAAGGTGTCCATCCATTGCGCTGAACCGCTCACATCATTGTTTACACGCGCTGGATAAATATTATTACTGCGCCGATTTTCAGCAAGCTCGACAGGCACATCCGGGTTGCCTTCGCCTGAAGCAAAACTATCGCCAAAGCCAACGATCAAAACATCTTTCACTTTGGCATCAATGCTAATGGCCCGCTCGCCCTGCACATTAACAGAAATGGTTGCGCCATTCGGATAGGGTATTGTGGCTGTTACCGCCTCATCACACGGCGCCGTAATCACCGGCCCACCACCCACATGCCAATCACAATTATATTCTGAAATGAGGGTGCCACTCTCAAGCTGCTTTAATTGCATTTCAATGTCGTGGCCTTGAGGGTTCACATAAGCATCTATATCTCCGCAGCCCGTATGCCGCCGCTCATCAGAATTCCAACAGGTGCCATCAACAGCGCTGGCCGCCCAGCCACGCCAGTTAAACTTAGTGCGCAAAATATCCGTGAACGGAATGCGCCGATCATTCAACACATGCTCAATGCCCAGCACCGAGGAGTTATAATAAAACATCGCATTATCTTCGGTTGAGCCGGAGCGCGAATTCACATGCGTGCCATACTGCCGCCACGCGTTTTCCTGTTGCTTAAACAAAGCAGGGTCTTTGAACAGCCGAAAGCGATTGACAACTTTCCAGGTGATTTGAACGTTAGCGGTGGTGAGAGTTTGGGCTTGGCCGGGCAGAACTGATGCCACCAGAAAAATCAATAATAAAACAATCCGCACCCGAAGCTTCCTCAACAATTTCCAACACTGAACCCTGTGCCAAGCAATCGCAACGAAATTGAGGCGTCGAATTTCAAGAACAAATTGACAACGCGGGTAAATAATGTTCAAAATGAGAAAATTCAGCCCAGAGACGGAATCACTTACTTGGATCAAGACTTTTCTACTTTACGCCAAAACGCTGGCCTCACTATTAAAGACTGTGCGGAGATTTTGGAAATTTCCGTAAGCACAGCATACAGATACGAAAGCGGCGACAGCAAACCGCGCGTCATTGAGTTAGCAGCCCTCAAAGGGCTTCCCAAAAAGCGAAAATCTTCAGGTTCAAAAACTCATCGTTCAGATGGATGGTTCACATTCATCGATTTATTCGCGGGCATTGGTGGGTTGCGCCGTGGATTTGAAACCATTGGTGGCAAGTGCGTCTTTACGTCTGAATGGGACAAATATAGCCAACAAACTTACCGTGCCAATTTCAAATGTGACCACGAAATCGCAGGTGATATTCGGGAGGTAGATGCAGCCGACATTCCGTCTCACGATGTCTTGCTGGCAGGCTTTCCATGCCAACCATTTTCGATTGCAGGTGTTTCAAAAAAGAATGCCTTGAATAGACCCCATGGATTTGCTGACGAAACCCAAGGTACTTTATTTTATGATGTGGCGCGGATCATAGCTCACCATCGCCCCACTTCATTTCTTTTAGAAAATGTAAAAAATCTTTTGAGCCATGATAAAGGCAATACATTTCGAACTATTAAAAAAGTTTTGGAAGAAGAGCTGGGATATCACATCAGTTACAAGGTAATTGATGCAAGATTCTTTGTGCCCCAACACCGCGAACGCATTATCATTGTTGGATTTCGGGAGAATGTTGGCTTTGATTTTTCTAAATTTGAACTTCCCAAAGGGAGGGCACCTGTACTCGGTGACATCTTCCATCCCGAAGATGGAAACGAAGCGCCAGAAGCTCCGTATACGGATGGAAATATTGGTAAAGTCGCAGCAAAATATACGCTCACGCCAAAGCTCTGGGAATACCTGCAAGCCTACGCCAAGAAACACAAAGAGAAAGGCAACGGATTTGGCTTTAGTGCATTTGGCCCCGAAGATGTGGCAAGAACTCTTTCGGCTCGATATTATAAAGATGGTTCTGAAATTTTAATTAAGCAAGAGGGCAATCGGCCTCGCCGTCTTACGCCTCGAGAATGCGCAAGGCTCATGGGCTTCGATACGGCACAGGGTTCTGATTTCAGAATTCCAGTGTCAGACTGTCAGGCCTATCGCCAGTTCGGAAATTCTGTAGCGGTTCCTGTGATTGAATCGGTTGCAAAATTGATGCAGCCTTGCTTGCTTTCCGCGCTCAGCGATAAATCAAAAAAATAGCCTGACTTAATTGCGGCTAATCCAACACAATATTTTTGTGGTGCCAACTCAATGCTTCATCACTTGCAGCAGAATTAATACTGTGCGGAACTCTCAATTCTTTGCCAATCAAATCTCGTAGGAACTGGTTTCTTTCAATATTCTTTACGCTATTTGGAACAACTACCTTCTTCTCTATGAATCCAAACAAGCCAGCGTCGAAAGCCCAATGAAGTTCTTTTGAGAGAGCCAAACCATTTCGGACATCGTTTCTTCCTTTCAAGGCTAGAGGAACGATGTGAGCAGCGTCAAGGCCGTGAGAACCCCTAGGCGAAATGATTGATCGACCAGTCACAGCACACGTATTGTCATAAGCATTCAAGACAATTGAACGGAAAACATTGCTACGAGCAATTCGTAAAGTTGAACTTGCCTTTCGCTCAACTTCGTCAGAGAACATCCTAAATGGCGAAGCCTCCGAACTTGCCTCTTCCTCTGCAGCAGCTTTTATTTCAAGATTTGAAACTGGTTTGCCTTCTAGATAGCCAAAGCGAGAATCAGCTATGACTCCCGTTATTTCATCAAAATATTCACTTCCGTTCCGAACGAGCTGTATTCTGATTGTGTTAGCTTCTTCGAGATTTCTTGAAAAAAGCATTACGTCACCTGCAGATGCAAGATCGCGCAGCTGATTAAGATTCGAGGTTAAACGGCCTTCCGGAGATCTCTTGCCACCCCAAGTCTGATGTTGATAACGTGTCTGAACCCTTGCTAGAAAAATCGGTCCATGAAAAAGGTCAGCCGATAAAATAATTTCTCGGGTGGGAACTTGCGCAGAAGTTTCTTGGTTTAATGGAGGGAAATACTCCCAGATCTTTTTTGGAATTACAATGCCACCTTGATGCCCAGGCGCAGACGAAGTGTCATTTGCCGCCAGCACCTTATAAACGGGTGAATCATATTGCATTTATGGACTCCGAATACAGTTTCAAGGTAATATGCCGCCAAATTTGAAACCAGCGTTCATAAGATCACCCTCCCTTATAAATTGAGCCCTGTCAAAGGCCCCTCACCCCCCCATGCTGCTGAATGGCCCCCATCCCTCCCCCCGATGGAGTGAGGGATTTTAGAAGTCACCCCTTGACCTTGCGTGCGCCCTTCCCTATCTAACCCCTTAGCTGTTAGCACTCACCCCTATGCAGTGCCAGCAAACGTCGATTTACAATTATATCAATATCTTACAGGAGATATCTTATGAAATTCCGTCCTTTGCACGACCGTGTTGTGGTAAAGCGGGTTGAAGAAGACACCAAAACTAAGGGTGGCATCATCATTCCGGAAACTGCTCAAGAAAAGCCAATGCAGGGCAAAGTGATTGCCGTGGGCCCCGGTGGCCGCGATGAAGCTGGCAAGCTAACCCCGATCGATGTGAAAAAGGGTGACCTTGTTCTGTTCGGCAAATGGTCCGGCACCGAAGTGAAGATCGACGGTGAAGACCTGCTGATCATGAAAGAATCCGACATTATGGGCGTTTTGGACAAGTAATTGTCTGCTGCCTCGTCTGAAACTCAAATTTAAGGAATAAAATAATGGCTGCTAAAGAAGTCCGTTTTGGTTTAGATGCCCGTGAGCGTATGCTCCGTGGCGTTGATATTCTCGCTAACGCTGTAAAAGTAACGCTCGGTCCTAAGGGCCGCAACGTGGTGATCGACAAGAGCTTCGGCGCTCCGCGCATCACCAAGGACGGTGTTACCGTTGCAAAAGAAATCGAACTCGAAGACAAGTTCGAAAACATGGGCGCACAGATGGTGCGCGAAGTTGCCTCGAAAACCAATGATCTCGCTGGCGACGGCACAACAACAGCAACAGTTTTGGCCCAAGCGATTGTTCGCGAAGGTGCAAAGAACGTTGCTGCTGGCATGAACCCGATGGATTTGAAGCGCGGCATTGATTTGGCCGTGGCTTGCGCCATTGAAGATTTGAAGAAGCGTTCGAAGAAAATTAAGTCGAGCGAAGAAGTGGGCCAAGTCGGCACCATTTCAGCAAACGGCGAAAAGTCGATTGGTGATATGATTGCCAAGGCGATGCAAAAAGTTGGCAACGAAGGTGTGATCACCGTCGAAGAAGCCAAGACTGCTGAAACCGAACTCGAAGTGGTTGAAGGCATGCAGTTCGACCGTGGCTATCTCAGCCCATACTTCATCACCAATGCTGATAAGATGGTTGCTGAACTGGAAGATGTTTACATCCTCCTGCACGAAAAGAAGCTGTCATCCTTGCAAGCCATGCTGCCAATCTTGGAAGCTGTTGTGCAAACCTCAAAGCCATTGTTGATCATCGCTGAAGACATTGAAGGCGAAGCACTTGCAACTCTGGTTGTGAACAAGCTGCGCGGCGGCCTCAAGATTGCGGCTGTAAAAGCGCCAGGCTTTGGCGATCGTCGCAAAGCCATGTTGGAAGACATCGCAACGCTGACTGGCGGCCAAGTGATTTCCGAAGACCTCGGCATCAAGTTGGAAAACGTAACTTTGGATATGCTCGGCCGTGCTAAGCGTTGCCGCATTGAAAAAGAAAACACCACGATTGTGGATGGTGCTGGCAAGAAGGCCGACATCGCAGGCCGCATCGGCCAGATCAAAGCGCAGATCGAAGAAACAACATCAGACTACGACAAGGAAAAGCTGCAAGAACGTCTGGCCAAAATGGCTGGCGGCGTTGCTGTGATCAAGGTTGGTGGTTCAACTGAAGTTGAAGTGAAAGAGCGCAAGGATCGCGTTGATGACGCTTTGAACGCAACCCGTGCAGCCGTTGAAGAAGGCGTTGTTGCAGGCGGCGGCGTTGCCTTGCTGCGCGCTAAGAAAGCTGTTGATGCGCTTCACTCTGATAACGCAGACACAATGGCAGGCATCAAGATCGTGTCGAAAGCACTCGAAGCGCCAATTCGCCAGATCGTTGAAAACGCTGGTGTTGAAGGCTCCATCGTTGTGGGCAAGTTGCTTGAAAAAACCGGCAACTTCGGCTTCAACGCACAAACTGAGGAATATGTGGATATGATTGCCGCTGGCATCATCGATCCAACCAAAGTCGTGCGCGTAGCCTTGCAGGATGCAGCATCAGTTGCAAGCTTGCTGATCACCACCGAAGCCATGATCGCCGAAAAGCCAAAAGCCCCAGCCGGCGGCGGCATGCCCGGCGGCATGGGCGGCGGCGGCATGGGCGGCATGGATTTCTAAGTCCAAGCGACCATACGAAAGAACAGAACCCCGGTGGAAGCGCCGGGGTTTTTTGTTGACTGATCACGATTAATGTTCTTAATTTGTTCTATTGTTGAATTAACAAGTGTGTATTATATTACACGGAGAATGACTTGGAACGGGATAGTCGAAAGCTTATTGCTATGCTGCTCACCGATGGTTGGGTTGATGTGGGAACCACGGGTTCGCACCATCATTTCAAACATCCATCAAAGTTGGGCAAAGTTACGGTTCCTCACCCAAAGAAAGACCTGCCAACTGGCACCGTGAGATCAATCCTTCGGCAAGCCAAACTTTTGAAACAATAGGATTTGCAATGCGCTTCATCGCCCTCGTCCATAAAGAACCAGACAGTTGCTACGGCGTAAGCTTCCCCGACGTGCCGGGCTGCATCTCAGCCGGAGACACGTTGGATGAAGCGCTCACCAATGCAGTGGATGCCCTCTCCGGCCACATTCGCCTGATGGAAGCCGATGGCGAAGCAACGCCACAGCCCCGCACGCTTGAAGCCATCAACGCCGATCCCGAACTTATCGAAGACATGCAGGGCGCCATCATCTCCGCCGTGCCCCTAGTGCGCGACCGCGGCTCCACCACAAGAATAAACGTCTCGCTCGATCTTGGATTGCTCGAAGCCATTGATGGCTTGGCCAAACAAAGAAGCCAAACAAGGTCAGCATTTTTGGCTTCAGCGGCGAGGCGGGAATTGTTGGATTCTTGAAATGAGCAAGCGACTTGAAGCAATGCGGCGCAATCCACAAAGCGATTGGAAAATCTCTGACGTGGAAGCACTGTGCAAAGAGTTTGATATTTTTTGTTCGCCACATCGCGGAGGCTCGTCACATTATAAAGTTGGCCACCCATCCCAAAACGAGATTCTGACCATCCCTTTCAAACGCCCGATCAAACCTGTATATATCAGAAATCTGGTGAAATTCATTGATGCGGTAAGGAACCTGCAATGAGCCGACTTTCATATCCGGTTGTCGTTCAACCCTTAAAGGATGAAGATGGCGGTGGCTTTATAGCCACGGTGCCAGATTTGCCCGGCTGCATGAGCGATGGTGAAACACCTGAAGAAGCATTGACCAACGTCCAAGGAGCAATCGAAGCTTGGATCGAAGCCGCCCAAGACACGGGCCGCAAAGTGCCTGAGCCATCAGCACAATTGGCGTTAGCGAGTTAGTCAATGAGCGAATTCAATTGGAAGTGCCCATTTTGTCAAAATGATCAAACAGTTGTCTCGGAAAAACTCCATTCTAGAGACCTGCACATAAACGTTGGCAATAATGAAATTGGAACCTTCGGAGTAAGTATTTTTGCGATTGGCTGTTCAAATGCAAACTGTAAACGAGTTGAGCTTCATATTTCAACCGGCAGAGGGAGCCGGAACTACGCTGGTGACTTTGAGGTAGATGATACCGACATAATTTCGCGCCACAGACTTTGGCCAGAATCAAGCCACAAGCCACAACCAGATTTCATTCCAACGCCGATTGTCCAAGACTATATCGAAGCAAGTCGCATACGTGACCTGAGTCCAAAAGCTTCAGCAACTTTGTCGAGGCGCTGCATTCAAGGAATGATCCGCGACTTTTGCAAGATTTCAAAAAACAGACTCATCGACGAGATCGCTGAATTATCCAAGCGCCTAAAGGACGGAACGGCCCCAGCTGGTGTGAACTCCGAAAGCGTGGAAGCAATTGATCACGTCCGCAGCATTGGCAACATCGGAGCTCACATGGAAAAAGATATCGACGTTATCGTCGATGTCGACCCAGATGAAGCACAGGCATTGCTTGAACTAATTGAGATGCTATTCGAAGAATGGTACGTCGCCAGAAACACTAGGCAAGAGAAATTGGCAAAATTAAAAACGATTGCAGATGACAAGGCTGCTGCGAAGAAAGTTGAGGTCAGCGCAGCTGACGCTGTCGCCGCAACGTAAAGCCCCAACCCCTCACCCAATCTCCACATAAAGCTTCCGCCTCAGCGCCGTCGCGGCCCGCCGCAGTGTGCTTAGCGTCATTGACTTATTTTCTGGATCAAGCAGGCGGTCTAACTGGCGGCGGTCGGTTTTCATAGTGAAGGTCAGGCGGGTTTGGTTATGCAGATTTCCGCCCCTGCTTCTTCACATAATCGCGTAGCGCCGTGTTGATTCGTGTTTGATAGCCCGTTCCATTTTTCTTGAACCAGTGAATCAAATCTGCATCCAGCCGCAAAGTGAGTTGCTGCTTAATCGGCTTATAAAAAAGCCCCCGCTTGGCATCGCTCCAATCGCGTTGCTCTGGAATATCTGAAAAATCAATATCAGGCTCAGCCATCGCCGAAAGAAGTTTCAATTCTTTTTTCTGAGCAGCAGTCAAAACCCTAGAATTCACCTTCTTCATATGCTCTCCTTTCATGCGCCGTTGCTTTGCGTGCGCTAATAATGCGGCCATGTTCACCCTCGCCCGATTGTGTGGGAAAAGTGTGAACCACAAAAATCACGACTGAACCAATAAACCCAACAGTTTGCCAACGCTCATCATCCGCATTCGGATCGAGGCGACTTAACGCCAGCGGATCATCGAACACCAATTGCGCCGTCGAAAAACTCAAGCCATGCTTTAGCTTGTTGGAACGGTCTTTGTTCTTATCCCACGTCCACATTGTATTGATCTTTATGTAACTACATTAATGCTACTACAAAATTGCCTCTTTGTCGAGAAAATCCTTATTGCCGCATCGACAAGGAAAAGCTGCAAGAACGTCTGGCCAAAATGGCTGGCGGCGGCGGCATGGGCGGCATGGATTTCTAAATCCAGACGCTTTGTCAAAATGCAGAACCCCGGGCTCGCACCCGGAGTTTTTACATTTTCGCTCGCCGGCAAATCGTCACGCTGCCATTGGCATGGCGCCGATTTGCTGCATCAGGGCTATCACATCCACCATGGCGACATGTTCGGTGATTTTGCCATTGCGAACAATGTGGTTGGTGATCGAATGGATTTTGACCGGCTTCTGGCTTGCGGGAATGCCGTTAAAAGTGGCGGTGTGAACGGCGTGCCATTCCAGATAGGTGGACACGCGATCGCCCTCGGCAAGCTGTGATGTGATCACATGACGGCCTTGGCTGAACGCATTCAGAAACGCACCTGCCGCCTGCATAAAGCCATTGAAATCCATGGTGCCGGGAACACCTGCCATAGTGTATTTGGCGTCACTGCTGTAAATGTTTTTAACGCGTGCCATATCGCCTGTATCAATCGCATTAAAAAGTTCGCCGACCAGCTTCTTGTTTGTTTCCGTAGACATCTCATTCTCCTTTGCTGTTTTGAGATGACCCGAAACTAGAGCGCCCGCCAGCGGCGCACATCCGGCATATCCCCCATTAGCAAACATAAAATGGTCTTAGAGCCAGCCGTTTTCAGAAGCGTGCAAAGTTGCTCCAGCGCGCGAAATGACACCGAGCTTGTCATAAACATGGGTGATGTGACGCTCGACAGTTTTGGGGGAAATATCCAAGCTGCGCGCAATTTCCTTGTTGGATTGCTGCCGTGCCACCAAACGCAAAACCTCCATTTCACGATCACTTAAAGATATGGCAGCCGTGCGCCGCGCATGTGGTTTTTGCCCCTGACCAGAGAGCACGGCATCCACCGCGCGCCCATCCAACTTGCCCGCTTTGACTTCACCACTAAGGACTTTTGCGGCTTCCGCTTCTGTGTGGGTTGGCCGGTGTGGGCGAGCTTCGGTGAGCGCGCACCACGCATTAGCCACTGCGAGAATGCGAGCAGAAGCCGACAAAGCCGGACCCACCAGCCCGCGATGATAACCAGACCCATCCAGCCTTTCGTGGTGGAGCGCACCCAATGCGCCAACCGGCTTTAACAAGGCCGAGTCAGCGAAAACCCGCTCGGTCAAATAGGTGTGCAGCCGCACGCGCTCGCGGTCCCCGGCGCTCAACGCACCGCGCTTCATCCAAATCGCCGACTGAACGCCCACGCGCCCCAAATCATGCACATAGCCAGCATGGCGCAGCTGAGCCACTTCGGCTGCGGGCAGCCCACACGCTTTGGCCGCTGCATCAGCCACACTGGCAACGCGGCGCGAATGGCCCAGCATATGTGGGGTTTTGAAATCGGCAAAATCAGCAATGGCGGCAAAGGCCGTGTCGGTTGCCTCCGCGTCAATTGTTAAAGGATTGCCCGGTTCCTCCTCCAGCACCAATTCGCGGATGTTGCTATCTGAAAGATGTGCAAAAATCTGTTGCGGGTGGTCCTTGAGAACTTTGACAAGGGCTGGGTCAAACTCTGTGCCGCTTCTTTTCTCAATAATTTCGAGAGCGCGATCAATCCCGCCCTCCATAAAACAATGCGCCGCCAATTTTCCAATTTGCATGGCCCGCGCCGGGCGGGTAATCGCTTCACCCGGGACACCATGAGGTGTGCCCTTGCCATCCCAGCGTTCATTGTTGTGCAACACACCCAGGCAGGTCTCAGCATCCAGCCCGAGGCGCTCCGACAATATCCGCGCCGCCTCACAATGCATGGCATGGCCGATGGCCACTTTTCCGCTTGCCCCAAAGTAAAACATCTTGCCGATCATGCCTGCGCGTTCGAGCGCCGAGCGGTCCTGACCGACGCTGCGCCACATGATCGGCATTATGGCACGCATGTCGCGCTTGTCGGCCCATATGAGTTCAGGCGCCCCCAGTTCATCGCCAAGCATCTCCCCGTCCATCGTCGACGTGGTCGTGCAACCCACCATGGAGACAAGCGGCAAATAATAGGCAGCGCGGCATTCTTCTGCGGAAAATCCCGCAGCCTGTGCAAGGCGCGAAGACACCAGTGCCCCGCGTAAAAAAGTCTCAACTGGAAGGCCAAGCCCGATATCCAGCACCAGCGACAGCGAAGAAATCAGGTCGGCCACACGAAGGGGTTTCTCATTTTGGGCCATAGCAAAAGTCCCATACAGAATTTCGCTGGCAAACTTAGTCAAGTATGGCGAGCGAGCAAAGCGGATTCGTCACACTTCCCTTCCACCTCCCCCGCGCCAAACACCCGCATTGCACTGATCTGCCGTCCCATGCCATCTAGCCCCCATGGAACCCCAGCCCCATGATCATTGAACTCGGCCATTTTGCTTTGTTGTTGGCATTGATGACCAGCATCATTCAGGCAACCTTGCCGCTTTATGGTGCGCACCGGCAGGACCGGGCTTTGATGCAACTGGCCAGCGTATGCGGTGTTGCCTCGTTCACACTGGTAGCGTTAGCTTTTGCATCTTTGATTTACGCATTTGTCGCGGATGATTTTTCGGTGAAGCTGGTGGTGGGCTCGTCGCAGATCGCTAAGCCATTGATCTATAAAATCACGGGCGTGTGGGCCAACCATGAAGGCTCCATGCTGCTGTGGGTTTTAATTCTTGTAATTTTCGCGGCTGCCATTTCAATATTTGGAACCAACTTGCCTGCCCCTCTGAAAGCTCGCGTGTTAGCCGTGCAGGGCATGATCGCCACGGCGTTTATTGCGTTCTTGGTGTTCACCTCGAACCCGTTTGAAATTCTGACTGTGGTGCCGCCGGACGGCAATGGCATGAACCCGATTTTACAAGACCCCGGATTGGCCGTGCATCCGCCGTGTTTGTATTTGGGCTATGTGGGATTCTCAGTCGCCTTCTCATTCGCGGTGGCCGCATTGATCGAAGGCAAGGTCGATGCCACGTGGGCGCGCTGGGTGAGGCCTTGGGTGTTGATCGCATGGTGCTTCCTCACGCTCGGCATCACACTGGGCAGCTTCTGGGCCTATTATATTTTGGGCTGGGGCGGCTGGTGGTTTTGGGACCCTGTAGAAAACGTCTCCTTCATGCCATGGTTGGCGGGCACGGCCTTGTTGCACTCGGCTTTAGTGGTGGAGCGCCGTCATGCTTTGGTGTCTTGGACGATTTTGCTCGCCATTCTCACATTCTCTCTCAGCTTAATCGGCACGTTTGTGGTGCGCTCCGGCGTGCTCACCAGTGTGCATAGCTTTGCAACCGACCCGGCACGCGGCACATTTATTTTAATGATCATCATGCTGACAACAGGTGGTGCGTTGTTACTTTATGCGCTGCGCATTCCCACCGTGCGCCAAGGCGCACCCTTTGCAGCCATCAGTCGCGAAAGCAGTTTATTGTTGAACAACGTGCTTCTCGTTGTGGCCACTGCGACAGTGTTCGTCGGAACGTTTTATCCGCTGCTGATTGATCTCATTGGCAAAGATAAAATCTCCATCGGTGCCCCCTATTATAACCGCACCTTTATTCCATTGTTCATTCCGCTGCTCATCGCCATGGTGATCGGACCATTTTTAAAATGGAAGCGGGATGATATCGGACCTGCGCTGAAAAAACTAAAATCACCGCTGGCTATTGCAGTGACCATTTCTGCTATCGTTACCATTTTCTCTCTCGGAAATAAAATTCTTACCGCCAGTGCCATTGGCCTTTCCGTGTGGATTGTGGTGGGGTCGTTTTGGGTTTTGGCCAAGCGCGTAAAACTCGGCAGCGTTGAGGTCTCACACTCTTTCGCCATTTTAAAATCCACACCACGGGCTTATTTCGGATTGCTGTTTGCCCATGTAGGGCTGGGCCTCGTGGTGGCAGCCATCGCCACCGTCACCACGTGGGAGCAAGAAAATATTATTGCGATGAAGCCTGGTGATCAAACGCACATTTCATCTTACGATGTGAAGCTCGCCAAAATCGAACAGCTCCCCGGCCCCAATTATCAAGCTGAACGCGGCACGTTTGAGCTGTCATACGCTGGCAAAACCTTTTCGGTACTCACTGCCGAAAGGCGTTTCTACCCATTGCAACAAATGCTAACCAACCAAACTGGTATTCGCACCAATTTCATTTCCAATATCTATATCGCCATGGGCGAAGCTGATACGGATGGCGCATGGACCGTGCGGATCTATTATCATCCGCTGGCTCCATGGCTGTGGATTGGTGGATTTATTATGGCCTTTGGCGGTTTCATTTCATTGTCCGATCGCCGCTTCCGCGTGGGAACACACGCATGAAACGCCTCTTCATATTCATTATCCTGATGACCATGCAAAGCCCTAGTTTTGCAGTTCAACCTAATGAGATTTTGAGCAATCCGGAACTCGAAGCGAGAGCCCGCAGCATCAGTCAAAACTTGCGTTGCCTCGTGTGCCAAAACCAATCCATTGATGATTCCGATGCCAGCCTCGCCAAAGATTTGCGCGTGATTGTGCGTGAGCGACTAACCGCTGGCGACACTGATGACCAAGTGTTTCAATATATTGTAACGCGCTATGGTAATTTTGTTTTGTTGCAACCACCGCTGCAATCCGACACCTATATTTTATGGGCTGCGCCCTTTGTGCTTCTGCTGGTGGCGCTGGGATTTGCCATCAGCTATTTGCGCAAACAGCCGCCACTGGAAGAAGATTGATATGATGCTTTGGCTTTTAATGATGATGCTCTGCAGCGCCACGGCTGTGGCTGTGATTGTGCCGTTGATCCGGAGCTTCGATGCAGCACAAACTGGTGATCAAAATAATTTGGCGATCTATCAGGATCAGCTGCAAGAAATTGACCGCGACCTGCAAGCAGGCACCATCAACACGCCGGAAGCAGCCGCAAGCAAAATTGAAATTAATAGGCGCTTGGCACATGTTCAGAAGAACCTCAGCGCCAGCAATCCTATTTCACCAAAACTGCGGAATGCTTTTGCCGTCTTGGCGGCAGGCCTAGTGATCATCGGTAGCATTTCGCTTTATGGATTTTTGGGTCATCCGGAACAACCGCCAATGGATGCAATGGTCAGCAAAATTCAAACCCATTTGAAAGACACACCGGGTGATGCTGAAGGTTGGCGCATGTTGGGCTTGGTACAATTTGATGGGCGAAATTACCAAGACTCTGCTGAAGCTTATGCCAAGGCCTTGGCGCTTGATCCACAAAATAGCGCCTATAAATCTGCTTATGCGGAAGCACTCGTGATGATGGCCCAAGGCCGTGTGACGCCTGCAGCTAAAACACTATTCGCTGACGTGTTGATCAAGGACAATAAAGACGCCCGCTCCAGATTCTATGAGGCCATGGCGCAAGAGCAAGCTGGCGATCAAGCCGGCGCACTTACAAAATGGCAAGCCCTGCTGGCGGATGCTCCCGCTGATGCCGTTTGGCGCGAATCTGTTCAGCAACATATTGCAGCACTCAAACCCATCGCTCCCCAAATATCGGCGGAACAAAAAGCCCAAGTGCAGGCGATGAGTCCAGCCGACCAGAACGCCATGATCGCCAGCATGGTTGAAAAATTAGCCGATAAACTTGCCGCCGACCCTGATAGTGTTGAAGGCTGGATCAACCTGATGAAAGCTTATACCGTGCTGGCCAGGCCGGCGGATGCCAAAGTAGCGATGAATAAGGCATTGGCCACCTTTGCCAACAATGCCACCAAGTCTAGTCAAATCTCAGCTGCGGCAGCGGAATTAGGTTTAAACTAACAATTTAACATTGCTTGCATCATGGGCCTTGGCGCATTACATCTGTAAAAATAACAGCTTAGAGGCTCATCATGTTAAATCCGTTTATCTGGCTCTTGTTTCAGGTTATCGACATCTACTTCTACATTATCTTGGCCACGGTCATTATCAGTTGGCTTGCAGCGTTTAACATCATCAATTTTGGCAATCCTTATGTGCGTCAAATCAACGGCGTGCTACGCCAACTCACCGAGCCTGTGCTGGCCCCCATTCGTCGTATTCTGCCAAACCTAGGCGGCTTGGATTTCTCACCCGTTGTTGTGTTGTTGGGCTTGCAGTTCATCAAGCGCCTCATTCTGTCCTATGTTTTGGGCGCTATGTGACCAGCCCATTGCGGCACACACCCAAAGGCACATACCTGCACATTCGCGCCAGGCCAAAATCGGGACGCGATGAAGTTTTGGGGTTGGTGGTTTCATCCACCGGCTCCACATCCCTCGCCGTCAAAGTCACCGCCATTCCCGATAAGGGCAAAGCCAACCAAGCTGTGATCGAGGTGTTGGCCAAAGCTATGCACATTTCCAAATCATCGTTCCGTTTGGTGAGCGGCGAAACCAGCCGCGACAAAGTTTTAGAAGTGGTCGCCAACCTCTCCACGATAGAAGCTTTTCTCAAAATGCTTTCCGTGCAAACATGAAGACATGAAGAAGCTCCTCGCCTTATTAATGCTCACAGGCGCTGCACACGCCGAAACTATAACCAGTGTCTATTCCGACTTTGATATTGCAAAATGCAAAACTGTTTCCCTGTCTGAAGAGGACGGCGGCGGCATATGGAAATGCAAAGGCATCAAAGGCTATGATGT
>JANPGD010000104.1:0-2007 GCA_031423845.1 Hyphomicrobiales bacterium
GGATGAGAGTACCAACAATGCGCAGCACCTCGGCAGTCACATAGAGCACTGTTTCCATGCGGGCAGGATCTGTTTTCTTTAACGCCCAAGGTTCTTGGCCAGCGAAATAACGATTGGCCTCAGCCACGCATTTCCAAATCACATCCAGTGCTTTGCTTATGGCATAGGCTTCATGCTGTGCACGCACTTCCGCCAACAACCCATCAACTTGGGCCAGCATGGCTTTATCAACTTCCAACAACTCGCCGCACACGGGAACTTGGCCACTGCAGTTTTTGTTGACCATCGATAATGAACGCTGTGCTAGATTGCCAAGATCGTTGGAGAGATCAGCATTCATCCGTGCCACAATAACTTCATGGCTATAACTTCCGTCATTGCCATAGGGCACTTCGCGCATGAAGAAATAACGCACAGCATCCACACCATAACGTTCCACTAAATCTGCTGGCGCCACAATGTTACCCGTGGACTTTGACATCTTCTCGCCCTTGTTGAACAAGAAACCGTGCACGACAATTTGCTTGGGTAAGGGCAATTTGGCGGACATTAAAAAGGCAGGCCAATAGACAGCATGAAAGCGCACAATATCTTTGCCGATCACATGGGCGGCGGCTGGCCAATAATGGGCGCGTGGGTTTTCAGCGTCTGGAAAGCCTGTGGCGGTGAGGTAGTTGGTGAGTGCATCCACCCACACATACATCACGTGCTTCGGATCGCCGGGAACCGGAATGCCCCAATCAAACGTGGTGCGGCTGATGGAAAGATCGCGCAAACCGCCCGCCGCAAACGAAGTGACTTCATTGCGATATTGCTCAGGCACAATGAAATCAGGGTTCTTGGCGTAATGATCCAGTAAAGGCTGGCCATACGCTGAGAGTTTGAAGGTGTAGTTTTCTTCCTCCACCCATTCGACCAAAGTGGATGTTGAAATCGAAAACCTGCGGCCATCGCGTTCTTCGATTTCATCTTCGTTGTAATAAGCTTCATCGCGCACCGAATACCAACCCGCATATTTGGACAGGTAAATATCGCCCGCTGCTTCCATGCGCTTCCAGATTTCTTGCACAGATTTTTTATGGCGCTCTGAAGTGGTGCGCACAATATCATCAGTAACGGCATTCAGCTGCTCACCCATGATTTCGAATAAAGCTGCGGTGCGATCGGCTAAAGCCAGCGCTGTTATGCCCTCGCGGGTTGCGGTTTGCTGCATCTTTTGGCCATGTTCATCCATGCCTGTGATGAACAGAACATCAGCACCGTCTAACCGTTTAAAGCGGGCCATCACATCAGTCGCGATGCGCTCATAGGCATGGCCAATGTGGGGTGCGCCATTGGCATAAGGAATGGCGGTGGAAATCAAATAGGGTTGTTTGCTCATAGGCCAACACATGCCCCGAATTTACGCCGCCTTCAAGGCTTCTTGCACGAGGCTGACTGCCGCAATCACTGCTTGGCGTTTATCGAGGTTGAAGGCATTGGTGATACGAATGTTTTCAGCGATTTTGCTATGGGCTGCCGCAAGCTTGGCATTGGTGCTGAGAACGGCTTGGCCAGCCAGCCAATCCAGCAACAAATCGTTGAATATGTTGAAATCATCCAAAGTAACGCCGCGCCCGCCGAAGCGATTGCCAATGGCGATGATGTTTGACGGTGCAAACTTTGGTGTTTTTAAGAACGCGTCAAAAGCTCTAGCTCCCTCAGAGGTGAGCAGAGACAGTGCTCTGCCCGGACTATCAAACGATAGGTTTGCCGCCATCGCAACATCCTCGTGTGATGGAGCAGGATCGAGCGGTAAGCTGTTCAGAATATGTGATGTTTCTTGGTTTGAGAGAGATTGCAACGGCAATCTTGTGCACCGTGATTTCATGGTGCGCAACAGACGGCCAGGCAAATGACACACCAACAGAAGCAAACAATTGGCGGGTGGTTCTTCCACCAATTTCAATAAGGCATTGGCCGATTCACTGTTGAGATCATCGGCAGCATCAACAATGCCCACGCGCC
>JANPGD010000105.1:0-10747 GCA_031423845.1 Hyphomicrobiales bacterium
AGCATCTGCAACTGAGGCAGCGGTTTCAACGATGGCGCGGGTGCGATCGGAGAACCAAGAATCCAAGCCACGATTAAGGGTGACGGATGCAAAGACGGCGATCAAAATTGCAGGCACCAGTGCAACCATGCTGAACAATGAAATCAATCGGATATGCAATCCGGTTCCAGCAGTACCGCGCCGACGTTCGACGAACAAATGGAAAAGCTGGCCGACAATCATTGTTCCCATTAGGAGAACAAGAATTGAATTCGCCAAAATTAATCCATTGATCAACCTTTCAGAAGGTCGAATGGGTGTGACGCCTGTTAACAAAAGGAAGGTCGTAAAGCCCGTTAGTGTGCCCAACACAACCAAGCCCAAGGCAGCCCAACCCGAGAGGCCCCGAAGGCGCTGCGATATTTGAATGTCACTCGTCTTCAACATATCTCAGATTATGCACGAGACTGTGGCCAAAATTCAACACCTATAGTGATGTTTCAGCAACAGTTCATCCAAAGCCTAACCTAGGCCGCGTATCGGTTTGATTTGACGATCTTTTAATTTACTCCGCAGAGTATTACGGTTGATTCCCAGCAAATCTGCGGCCCGTAATTGATTGCCATGTGTAGCCACCAAGACTGCACGGAGCAGAGGCGGCTCCATTTCCGCGAGAATGCGCTCATAGAGTCCTTCAGGTGGCAAAGCGGTGCCGAATCCTGAAAAATAATCCGAAAGATGTTGTTCAACAAATTCCGCGAGGCTATCCGCATGCCGTGCATTGTGGGTTGCAAGTTCGGAAATTGGGTTGGCCATGAGTTCGCGTTCGACAGATGCCGCTCCGATGACATCATTCACTTCCATAGCCATAAGCCGCTTTACGAGATTTTCTAATTCTCGCACATTGCCAGGCCAACGATAGATTTTAAGGCGCTCAATAGCGTCAGGCGTAATGTCTTTGGGTGGCAAACCTTCCTTGGTTGCACTCTCCAAGAAATGTCTCACGAGATCAGAGATATCCTCTGTGCGTTCACGCAATGGCGGCAAACGCAGCGGCACAACATTTAGACGGAAGAACAAATCCTCACGAAATAACCCCTGATTGATCAGCTGTCTTAAATCACGGTGAGTTGCAGCAATGATCCGTACATTGGTTTTTATCGGTGAGGTGCCACCAACCGTTGTGTATTCCCCTTGCTGTAAAACGCGCAATAATCGCGTCTGCGCTTCCAGAGGCATATCGCCAATTTCATCGAGAAAAAGGCTACCACTTTCGGCCTGTTCAAAGCGCCCTGCCATGCGAGCACCCGCACCTGTAAAGGAGCCTTTCTCATGGCCAAACAATTCTGACTCAATCAACTCACGCGGAATGGCCGCCATATTAACTGCAACGAACGGGCCCTTTCGACGCTTGCTATAATCATGCAGCGCCCGTGCCACCAATTCTTTGCCAGTCCCACTTTCACCTATGATAGTGACGGTGAGATCAGTTTGAGTGAGCCGTGCGATCATGCGGTAAATATCTTGCATCGCAGCGGAGCGGCCGATCAATGGCAGGTTTTCCGATTTTTCCGTGGGCCGTGCGGCGGGCGCCTTGTTCGCTTGCTCAAGTGCACGCGCAATAGTTTGAACTAACGCATTGAGATCAAACGGTTTTGGAAGATAGTCATAAGCTCCGAGTTCAGCAGCCCGAATGGCCGTCATAATCGTATTTTGTGCACTCATTACCACAACAGGAAGATTCGGCCTCATCTTCTTGATGCGGGGCAAGACGTCGAATGCATTTTCGTCAGGCAAAACAACGTCGGTCAACACAACATCGCCCTGCCCCTCGGCAACCCAACGCCAAAGGGCCGTCGCTGTGGCTGTTGCACGAACCACGTAACCAGCACGGCTCAGCGCTTGCGTGAGCACGGTACGGATTGCACTATCATCATCTGCCAACAGAACAGTTTTAACATTCATGGGATTAGTCCTTGCTCGATTGGTCTCGTGTTAAGGGCAAAAGAATTCGAAATGTGGTGCCACGATCGCGCGAAAGACATTCAACGACACCGCCATGGTCCCGTACAATCTTGGCGACCAAAGCCAATCCAAGCCCTCGCCCTTGCGGTTTGTTTGTGACAAACGGATCGAAAATATGCGGTCGCAAATCTTCAGCAACGCCTGCACCCGTGTCATGCACGCACACCTCGAGGGGAAGCGAAATGCGTTCAACTGATCCCGGCACCGATAGCTTCATGCCGGGGCGAAATGCTGTTGTAAAAGTCACCTCGCGGGTGTCGCTAAGCTCAACAGCTTCAACCGCATTTTTGGCAAGATTTAAAAACACCTGCACCAATTGATCGTGATTACCATTCACCGCAGGAAGCGACGGATCATACTCCTCTCGGATAATCACATTGCCGGCAACACTGGCGGCGATGAGTTGCTTCACGCGGTCGAGCACAACGTGAATATTGATCGGTTGACGCTCCAATGGACGCTCATCCGAGAACACCTCCATTTGGTCAACCAGGTCACGAATGCGATCGGTCTCATCGCAGATCAACCGCGCCAATGGACGGTCATTGTCGGCCAAGTTGGGCTCCAACAATTGCGCAGCGCCGCGAATTCCTGAGAGCGGGTTTTTAATTTCATGCGCTAACATCGAAGCCATGCCCGAAACCGAACGAGCCGAACCTTGATGTGAAAGTTGCAAATCAAATTTATGGGCCATGGACCGCCGCAACAGCATGATCAAAACAAACCGCGGATCATCTGCCATTTGGGCAATCTGCAAATCAACCACGCGCTCGCCACCCATGCGCGGCGTGCCTACACCAATGGCATATTCATTGACCACGCCACCATGTTCACGCACTTGCGACACAGCTTGTAAAACTGGGCTTGAGAAAGGCACAATATCTGTGAGTGTGTAGCGCTGAAGCACGGCGTGGCTGGCCTGGAAAAAATCTTCCGAAGTTCCGTTGACCAAACAAATGCGATCATCCTCATCTAAAATCAGAATAGGATTTGGCAGCGCTTCAAAAATCGCACGCATACTGGGATGAAGTGTCTCGGTCATGCATCACTCGCGAGATGAGGTTCAAACAACCGCGTGATGCCAGAGGCCACTAGCGCATTATCTTTTTCGGTGAGCAATGTTCGGCGTAAACTTGCGGACTGCTCCATATCAATAATTTCACGCTCCATCTGCCGCGTAATCGTCCAGCCCAAATGTTTGCGGAACGAGCGATTGCCGTGCAGAATGCCATAAAGCGAGAGCGTCGCTTCATGCTGTTGCTGAAGATAGTGATACTCTTCAAGCATTGAAGGCGCTTTGCAGCCCGTGCCTGCTTCCAAACCTTCAGCAATCACCGAAGGCCACCATGGCCGGCCATAGGTGGAGCGTCCCAGCATAACACCGTCAGCCCCGGAGGCTTTGAGCATCGCCTTGGCATCGTCCACACTATCGCCATCACCATTGGCAATGAGGGGAATTTTGATCGCGTCACGCACCGCGCGAATAGCAATCCAATTGGCCTTTCCTGTATAAAACTGACAACGGGTGCGGCCATGCACAGTGATCAAAGCCACACCAGCCGCTTCTGCGCGCTTCGCCAGTTCTGGAGCATTGAGCATAGTATCATCCCAACCCAGCCGCATCTTCAATGTAACCGGAACTTGGGAGGCAGCCACCGTGGCTTCCACCAAAGTGATGGCATGGTCCAAATCTCGCATCAAAGCAGAACCGGATAAGCCCCCTGTCACCTGCCGCGCTGGGCAGCCCATATTGATGTCGATAATATCGGCACCCAAATCTTGGGCGACCTTTGCTCCTTCGCTCATCCATTTTGCTTCACGGCCCGCTAGCTGCATGACAAAAGGTGAAACCAGATTGGCTCCACGGGCCCGTCGCATCATATCGGGGCGCTCGCGCACCAGTTCCTCGCTAGCCACCATCTCTGACACAACCAAACCAGCACCAGCCGCATGAGCCACCGCACGGAATGGTTCATCCGTCACCCCAGACATGGGGGCCAGAAACACCCTATTGCGGGTTTTGATAGGTCCGATCTGTATGCTCATAAATTAAGCAACACTTTCTTGCGATTAATTTTTAGCCATACTATACCGCATTGCAGCATCGTCAAGGATAATCAGCACATTTTCTTTCACAAAAAAATCCTCTAAGCGATTGGCATGACAATAGCGGCAGTAATTGTGGCGGGCGGCAATGGCCTTCGCGCCGGTGGCGAAACACCAAAGCAATATCAGGTTATTGGCGGTAAGCCGGTGATCTGGTGGACTCTGAAAACCTTTCTCGATCATTCAGAGATTTCTCATGTGCAGGTGGTTGTGGGTGCTGGGCATGAAAACCTTTTCGCGGAAGCCACTGCCGGGCTGAAGTTTCCACCGATTGTGACTGGCGGCGCAACTCGCCAAGAGTCATGTCGATTGGGTGTCGAAGCTTGCGTCTCCGTTCACCCCGAGCATATTTTAATCCACGATGCAGCACGCCCCTTTATCTCAGCAGAATTGATCAGCCAAATTATTGCGGAACTTCAAATTAAAGATGCCGTAGTGCCGGGGTTGCCTGTAGCTGATACTATGAAGTTTGCGCCGGAAGGCGTGATCACCAAAACTGTTGACCGATCGGCGCTATGGTTTGCGCAAACACCACAAGGTTTTAACTTTCAAAAAATCTTGGCCGCACATCAAAAAGCGGCCTCAGAAAATCAAACAGGCCTCACTGATGATGCGGCAGTGGCAGAGTATGCGGGAATAGAAGTGCACATGATTGCAGGCGAAGTGCAAAATAAAAAACTGACAACGGGGGTTGATGTGGAAATTGCCAATGCCGAACTTTTGCAGCGCATGTTCGCTTCGCGGCCTGACATTCGCACTGGCCAAGGAATCGATTTCCATGTTTTTGAATCGGGAAATGCCGTTACACTTTGCGGCGTTGCGATCCCTCATACTCATAAACTGAAAGGCCATTCAGATGCCGATGTGGCCCTTCATGCTTTGACCGATGCTATTCTCGGCGCGATTGGGGAAGGCGATATTGGCACCCATTTCCCGCCCTCCGATATGCAGTGGAAAAATGTTGCGTCATCAATTTTTGTCGAAAAGGCCGTGGCCCTGCTCACAATTCGGGGCGGTGTGATCGCCAATGTAGACATTACAATTTTGGCCGAAGCGCCAAAAGTGAGCCCGCATATACAAGCAATGAAAGCCATACTCTCGCCCCTCCTTCACATTTCACAAGATCGCATTGCTATTAAAGCAACGACGACTGAAACCTTGGGCGCAATCGGTCGTAAAGAAGGCATGGCCGCTTTTGCAATTGCGACTCTGAGATTGCCAGCATGACAATTGCGCAAGAGGTTTTTGAAGCGTTGTTAAAGCGCAACATGAAACTTGCTACGGCAGAAAGCTGTACCGGTGGAATGGTCGCGGCTGCTATCACAGATATTGCTGGATCATCTGAAATCTTTGATCGCGGCTTTGTGACCTATTCAAATGCGGCAAAGGTTGAAATGCTGGAGGTGCCATTCGATCTCATTTCGCAATTTGGCGCAGTGAGCGAGGAAGTTGCCATCGCTATGGCTCAAGGTGCCATGTTGCGTTCCGGCGCTGATATTGCTGTTTCAATCACAGGCATTGCGGGCCCAGGTGGCGGCAGTGATTTGAAGCCCGTGGGTTTGGTCCACTTTGCCATGGCCATGCGCGAAACCACGGTTTCTCATGTGCAACGATTTGGAAATCTATCTCGCGCGGAAATTCGCAATTGTGCGGTGAAGTTTGCGTTCGAAATAGTTTTGACTCAGCTGATAGCTGAACCATAAAGCGTTCGCCCACGATCTTCAAAAGCTTGCATAATTTTCTGCGCTGCAAAATCCATAAATCCACCAGCCATCATTTGCAGCATCATATTCTTCAAAGTGTAGTCCAAGGTGATGGAAACATCAGCTTTGCCATCAACCGAGGGTGAAATTTTCCACACCGCTTTGAGTGATTTCAAAGGCCCGTCTGACGATGTCGCTGTCACTGTGTGACTAATAGGATCAGAGGTGACATGGCTGGTAAAACTCTCAGTCATGTTAACCTTCGGAACCACCAAAACGAGATCAGCTTGAAAGCTCTCAACACCATTTTCAATTTTACGCTCACCCCGAATACCGGAACGTTTCAGGAGCGGTATAAAATCTTTGTATGACGAAACATCAGCCGCAATCGCATAGGCTTGTTCCGGTGTGAGATTAACCCGGCGGGTGGTGGAAAAATGCGGCATTTATTTTGCGGCGCGGGCGGCGCGCAACTTGGCAAAATCATCTCCCGCATGATGCGATGAGCGTGTGAGCGGCGAAGATGACACCATCAGGAAACCTTTGGAGTAGGCGACGGTTTCGTAAGACTTGAATTCATCGGGAGTTACAAAACGATCAATCGCTGCGTGTTTGCGCGTGGGCTGCAAATATTGGCCGATTGTTATAAAATCTATGCCAGCTGAACGCATATCGTCCATCACCTGCATGACTTGTTCGCGCGTCTCGCCAAGGCCAACCATGATGCCGGATTTGGTAAACATTTGCGGATCGAGTTCTTTCACGCGCTCCAACAGTCGCAGTGAATGGAAATAGCGCGCACCGGGACGAATCTTTAAATAGAGGCCAGGTACCGTTTCAAGATTGTGGTTGAACACATCAGGCTTAGCTTCGACAACCATTTCCAGCGCACCCGATTTTTTCAAGAAATCTGGCGTGAGAACTTCAATCGTTGTAGCAGGCGAAGCCGCACGAATGGCCAGAACAGTATCTGCGATATGCCGCGCACCACCGTCGGCTAAATCATCACGGTCTACCGAAGTGATCACCGAATGCATCAAGCCCATACGCGCCACAGCGTCCGCCACGCGTTCCGGCTCTCCAATATCCAGCGCCTCAGGCATTCCGGTTTTAACATTGCAAAAGGCGCAAGCCCTTGTGCAGGTGTCGCCCATCACCATGAAGGTTGCGTGCTTCTTTGACCAACATTCGCCGATGTTCGGGCAGCCAGCCTCTTCGCAGACTGTAACCAACTTATTCTCACGCACGATCTTTTGCGTTTCCGCATAGATCGGCGACCCTGGTGCTTTCACCCTGATCCAATCCGGCTTGCGCAGGATTGGAGTTTCAGGACGATTAGCTTTTTCCGGATGACGCGGCTTTAGCGTGTCGAGAAGTGTGGTCATTTAGTTTTAGCGGCGGCCAAATACCAATTTGAGAACAAGGAGCAACACAATCGCACCCGCTGCTGAAACCACAAGGTTTCCAAAGAACCAGCCGTGGAAAATTTCACCAAGTTGAATGCCCGCTGCGTTGGCGATGAAAAAACCAATCCAAGAGCCAATAATACCAACGATCAAATTCTTGATCAGGCCCATATTGGACCCCGTCACTTTTTCTGCAATCCAACCGGCAATAATGCCGATTAATACTGTACCCCAAAAACCAACGCTTCCAATATCCATGATGCCTTGCATATTAGTCTCCCACTTAATGTAAAATTCTGGCGATAATCATTACAATGATTGCGCCAATTGTTGCCGTCACGATATCGCGCCCAATCTCATTGCGGATGCCGAGATTGAAGCCCGCTTTGTTTAGAACAAATGAGCCCACAAAGGAACCCAGCACGCCGCTGATGAGATATTGCACCACGCCATAACCACCCACAACCCAGCTGGCCAGCCAACCCGCGATGATGCCCATGATGATGGCGATGATAATATTTTTGTTGTCCATTTTAGCCTCAGTCGAAAAATTCAATGCGCGCATGATATGGTCCATCGCAGAGTTCTATTCAAGATCACATATGAATGACGCGGCCGTAGGCGTCCAACACACTTTCATGCATCATTTCTGAAAGTGTGGGGTGCGGGAACACGGTGTGCATGAGTTCAGCTTCCGTGGTTTCCAATCCCATGGCGATCACAAAGCCTTGGATCAATTCGGTGACTTCTGCGCCCACCATGTGAGCTCCCAGCAAGCGACCCGTTTTGGCGTCGAACACAGTTTTCACCAGACCCTGATCTTCGCCCAATGCGATAGCCTTGCCATTCGCGAGGAATTGGAAGCGGCCCACTTTCACTTCATAGCCTGCAGCCTTGGCTTTGGCTTCGGTGAGACCCACGCTGGCCACTTGTGGGTGGCAATAGGTGCAACCGGGGATTTGTTCTTTGACCATCGGGTGCGCATCCATGCCTTTGATCTTCTCAATGCAAATGACGCCTTCATGCTCTGCTTTATGCGCCAACATCGGAGGACCAGCCACGTCGCCAATGGCGTAAAACCCAGCCACATTGGTGCGGCCATAGCCATCCGTCACCACGCAGCCGCGATCAGTTTTCACACCCAATTCTTCAAGGCCAAGGCCTTCGATATTACCCACAACTCCTGTGGCGGCGATCACGCGATCAACGGTGAGTTCCTCTTTCTTATCACCCTGCTCTATCGTCGCCGTAACAGAGTTTGCACCCTTCTTGAGGGCTGCAACTTTGGAACTCAGCTTGAATTTAATGCCATGCTTCTCAAGTTGCTTCTGCGCAAATTTAGAAATCTCGGCATCTTCAACCGGCATCACTTGATCCATGATTTCCACCACAGTCACGTCAACACCCATGGCATTGTAGAATGATGCAAACTCAATACCGATGGCGCCAGAGCCAACCACCAGCAGAGACTTGGGCATGGCCGCAGGCACCATGGCTTCAAAATAGCTCCACACCAATTTGCCGTCATGCTCCAACCCCGGCAACACGCGAGGCCGCGCACCTGTGGCGAGAATGATGTGTTTGGCGGTATAAGTGCCAGCGCCCATCGTGCCTTTTGGAATCGGGTTTTGCGGCAGCACGATAGTCTTTTTAGTGTCAGCCACCACCACTTCGCCGGGTTTGGTGAGCTTGGCTTCACCCCAAATGATCTGCACTTTGTTTTTCTTAAGCAGGCCATTCACACCCATATTGAGGCGACCAGAAATGCCGCGCGAACGCGCCACCACTTTAGCAGGATCAAATGAAATGTTCTCAGCACTCAAACCATAAGAATCGGCATGTTTCATTTGTGTGTAAATTTCAGCAGAACGCAGTAACGCTTTAGTGGGAATACAGCCCCAGTTAAGGCAAATGCCACCCAGATGTTCACGCTCCACAATGGCCACTTTGAAACCCAGTTGAGCAGCGCGAATAGCCGTCACATAACCGCCCGGCCCTGCGCCGATGATGAGAACGTCAAAATTATTGTCGGCCATTTTAAATCTCCAAAACCTTTTTCACCAGCGGTATCAAGCCTGCCCCAATCGCTCGCGTGTTTGCTACATCTAAATGTCCACCATCAATATCATTGGCTTTTGCAACGGAACTCGCATCAAAGTAATGCACACCCATTTCCTCGGCCACTCGGGCGTAATGCCCCGCAAAGAGTTTTGATTCCTCAATCATGTGGCCCCACAGATTGTTAAACCATTCATTCTTCGTGGGGACCAAACAGGGCGGCGACACCAAAATAATCTGTGGCGCTGTGTATGTGCCGGACCAATTGTGTTTGCGAGTGAGGTTCACCAACCGCTCCATGCCCATGGACGAGTCAAAAGCGCGATAATGCTTGAGATCATTAGTGCCCAGCATGATGATGAGCAGGTCCAGTGGTTGATGTGATTTCAGCGCAATCGGCAGGCCCACAGCGCCATTGCGATTTTCATCTACGGTCGAATCATCAAACACCGTGGTGCGCCCGTTCATGCCCTCTTCAATCACGCGGGCTTTGTTGTGAAGTCCATGGGCCAAAACATTCGGCCAGCGATCTTCATAGGCCATGCGCATGCCAGTGGAAGCGTTATAACCCCACGTGAGTGAGTCACCGAATGCGAGGATGGATTTCATTTTTCACTCATTCAAGTTTCGACATAAAACGATTCCTAAACCCTCGATACCACGACCAAACTATCAGGCTTACAAGGGCGAAGCTATAAAGAATCACTCGACATTCGGGACAGGAACCAGCGCCCGACCAGAAAAAAGCATTAGAAAATTCAGGAATAATTGGAACAGTGGCACAAGCGGTTGCAAAGTATTTACTCCAATTCTTTGCACCATTGAAATGAGCAATCGAAAGGCCAATCGCAGCCACAAGCAAGACCCTCCAAAAATACGCAAATGAAGAAGCAATTGGCAATAAATAAAACAGTAACAATGGCGCGCCTAACAGAAATGCAAATGCAACAAACAACACAATTGGAACAACCAAACAGATTAATGGAATTGAAATTGCAACAATGCATCTCTTGAGAAATTGATAAAATTTTGTGCTTTGATTTAAGTTCATTTGCGCATTATTCAAAGCAGATCTTTGCCATCTGACAAATAACCAAACAAAAAAAGCATTTAAAGGAATGAACAAAATGGCAGCAAAATTTTGTGGAATAAGAATAGAAAGTGCAAAACTCAAACTGCCATAGGACAAGCCCGCCAAAATACTATTGAAGATGTGCAGACTCAAAACGAATATTATCAATGCTACCGTTGATCTGATAGCAGACATTGCAGGCACCAAAGCTAACATTAACAACCAACGATAAATGAAGTCACGTAAATAAATAGCCAATTGAAAGCTATGCAAGACTGCTTCGTCACCAATCATTGAGCTTGATATTGACGTTTTGTAAATCAACGCACCCAAAATTGTTGGTACAAAAGCGCAAAATGCGAAAAAAATGGCTGCAATCAGAAACTGCTGGAGTTGAC
>JANPGD010000106.1:0-3138 GCA_031423845.1 Hyphomicrobiales bacterium
CCCTTGAAAATTATGATGACTTGCAAGGCTTTGTGGACAAAGATCCAAAGGGCAAAGAATTTGAAGCCGACGTTAAAACGTTTAATTTTAAAGACGTGAATGATTGGAATTTGGCTATCACAACGCTGAGTTTTGCCTATACCAATGTTTTAGATGACCAGACTGCAGACATTAAACAGCAGATCGAAGAAGTGACGGCCGACACCGAAATGGCCCAAGACATGAAGGACCGCATGATCAAATCACTCAAGGCGATGATTCCTTCCGATAACAATCACAAGATTGTCGAAGACCTCATTAAAGATCCGGTCTATGGCGACAAAATTAAGTTGCTTGAAACCAGCGAAGAATGAATGGGATTTTGCGTCGTGAGCAAAACAATAAAGTTTTGCGACTTACATTAGACGATCCGCAATCACGCAACAGCATATCCGATGCAATGCTGGTAAACTTAAGCGATGCTTTAACAGCGACCGAAATAGATCAAACTGTATCTGCTATTATCATAGCCGCTGACGGACCAGCATTTTGCTCCGGCCATAATCTGAAAGAACTGACCGCGCGACGTAACGATAGTGATCGCGGGGCCAGCTATTTCGAAGAGATATTTTCGCGATGCTCTCGTCTTATGATGCAGATTACTGAACACCGATGCGCAGTCATTGCCGAAGTCGCTGGCTTAGCCAGTGCTGCTGGCTGTCAGTTAGTCGCCAGCTGTGATCTCGCCTATGCTGGCCAAGGGGCAAAGTTTTGCACCCCGGGCGTTAATATAGGATTGTTCTGTTCAACACCCATGACCGCACTTTCAAGGAGTGTTGGACGAAAACATGCAATGGAAATGCTGCTCACGGGGGATGTCTATGATGCCCAATATGCAAACCGTGTGGGCCTGATTAACGCAGTTGTTTCGGCACAAGACCTTTCATCGCACGTAAACGCGATTGCAGAAAAAATTAGTTTGAAGTCAGCAACAGCAATCTGCTACGGGAAAAAACTTTTTCACAAGCAAAATGATTTGCCACTATCTGAAGCCTACAGAATGTGTTCCGAAGTGATGGTTTCAAATATGTTAGACGACGAGGCTTGTGAGGGCATCGGCGCATTTTTAGAAAAAAGACGCCCAGTTTGGCGGGGCATTCCAAAAGCATGAACCACGACCACTATTCGGCACGCTACACGGTTGATATTCTCAATGCGGTCAAAGTCATTGCCCTTGTTGGGGCCTCGGCGAATGCAGCACGACCTTCTTATGGTGTGATGAAATTTCTGTTGGCACGTGGGCTTGATGTGTTCCCCGTTAACCCCGGATTAGCTGGCCAAATGCTTTTGGGGCAGAAAGTTTATGCAACTCTTAGCGATATTCCAATTCCCATTGATATGGTTGAGGTGTTTCGCAACTCTGATGCCGTTGGTGTTTTAGTGGAAGAAGCGCTTGCGCTTTCAACATTGCCTAAAGTCATTTGGATGCAGCTTGGCGTGCGCAATGATGTGGCTGCCTTTCGCGCCGAGGCCGCAGGCATAAAAGTAGTGATGAACCGCTGCCCAGCGATTGAACTTTCTCCACATTAGAACGACGGAATTTGTTTGTCACAACGTCAAACTCAAACGCACCAAACTTGGGGACCAAAATGACTGAACAAAACTTGCGCTATAATAATGTTGCTATTGGACTGCATTGGGTCATTGGGCTTTTAATGATATTCATGTTGTTCTTCGGTGAAGGCCTCATTCAGCGCGTGCAAGGCACGTTTTATCCTGCCATTCATGTGAGTTTAGGTATTTCCATATTGGTGCTTTCGGTGGTGCGGTTGGCATGGCGCCTTATGAACCCGCCACCTGCCCTTCCAGACACAATGAAGTCTTGGGAAAAAACCGTTTCACACATCGCCCACTGGGTTTTTTATATATTGATGATTGGTATGCCTATTACGGGAATGATGGCGATTGGTCCCGCCGCCGTCGAAAAAGCGGACTTGTTACAAGCATCTATTTTTGGATTGTTTGCAGTTCCTGTATTGCCGAATATCTTGGGACTTGGAGTGACACATGGCGCGGGCGCATTTTTCGGCAAACTTTTAGTGATCTTGCATGTGGGTGCAGCGTTGAAACATCAGTTCTGGGATAAAGACGGTATATTGCGGCGCATGTCACCGCACTAAATTTTTGTGGCCTGAACAGTTGAAGTTTTCTTGTGCAGGTTCCAGACGGCCGCAGTGACGACAACCAATGCGCCTGCTTGATGGAACAGTGCCACACCCATCGGCACATTAAGCAGCAGGGTTAAAATGCCAATGCATGCTTGGGCAAGCACGGCATAAACCAATAACATGCCTGACAAACTGAAAGTGTGCAGTGCGTGCCAAGTAGCCACAATCAAAATGAAATAGGCCAAAACACGGTGATCAAGTTGTACGGTGAGCGCATTCTCAAACATGTTGCGCCACAAAGGCTGTATGATATTCCAACCATCGGGCAGCCACGCACCATCCATCAACGGCCAAGTGTTGAAGCCCTGCCCTGCGTCAAGGCCCGCCACAAAACCACCTGCCGCTATTTGTGTAAAAACTAAACACAGCAAAATCAGAGCCGTCCATTGATTGATGGTGCGTGGAAATGAATGGTGTTTGCCGATACCAAACACTGTCCACAATACAGCAGCAAAAAAAACAATCGCCAATGTGAGATGCGCCGCAAGGCGATATTGGCTGACATCTACGCGGCCTACCAAACCCGATTTCACCATATACCAACCCAACGCACCTTGGGCTGCGAGGAGAACGAAGAGTCCGAAAAGCCTAAGCGCTTGTGATTTTTCAATGCGACCCAAGAGGCCCATTATCAAAATAGGCAGAAAGGCTAAGCCAATGAGCCGACCCAGGAAACGATGTGCCCACTCCCACCAAAAAATGTATTGAAACTCAACAAGGCTCATGCCCTTATTTTGCAATTGGAATTCTGACGAGAGTTGATATTTCGCAAACAGTGTCTGCCAATCCCCGGCAGACAAGGGCGGCATAGCACCCATGATTGGCGCCCATTCGGTGATTGACAATCCACTATCGGTCAACCTGGTCGCGCCCCCGACGGACACCATACAAACAATCATAACGGCAATAACTTTTAACCAAAACTTAAGCC
>JANPGD010000107.1:0-7010 GCA_031423845.1 Hyphomicrobiales bacterium
GCCCCGGCAGCAACATTTCGATCCGTGAAAATTGATCATCGCGCAAACCATAACGCTTCATCTCAAAGCCCTCCAAAGAAGGTTCCCTATGAATCACGGTTTAACTGATTTGCGAATCCCCTAATTGAGGACACGCCCTAATATTGATTTCAATAATAGTTGCATATTTCATTTCAAGATATTTTGAAGTTAGGATGAAAGATGCAAGCTTTTTTAGAAGCACTTGGAGTAGGAAGCAGCAGATCGGAGTTTTTCTGATGACCTTGAATTTAGCTTTATTATTTGCGGTGGCTGTCTTTCCACAGTTACATTGATCACGATTTAAGATTGCGGTGACGACAGAGATTACGGGATTTCGGTGACAGGGATTACGATTACGGTGACAGATTATGGTGATTACGGATTACGGGATTACGGGATTACGGTGACAGGGATTACGGTGACAGTGCATTCTATTTCTAAGTTGCCGCTTCACCACCCCATCGCAACCACAGCCTTCACCAGCGTCACCACGGCCAACCCCGCCAAAATCACCAACACATATTTCCGAAACACTACTGGGTCAGCATTTTTAAATCCACGTGATCCCAACCAAACGCCTGCCAGCAAGGGTGGCAGATAAGCTGCCGCATGAATGATACTGGTCCATGTTATTAGTCCGTGTACGGATTGATTGGCCAACCCGATGAGATCAGTCGCGATAAAGAACGCGATCATGCTGGCGCGGCCCGCGATATTTCCAGCCGGAGAGGCAAAATAGAACAGCACAACAGGTGGACCGCCAATGCCAAATGCACCATTGGCCAAACCTGATGCGGCACCCACGGCCGTTGACGCAGCGGGGCCGGGCATGGTTTTAAGCGCATAACCTTTCCACATGAGATAGGTTGCCGATAGTACAAACAGGCTAATGGCCAACTGCATGGGAGCAGGGGCGATGTTGGCGAGCAACCAAACGCCCAGTGGTGTTGCGATGAGACAGCCAATCGTCAGCGGCACTAATGATTTCCAATGAATGTCTTTCCAAATACTCGGCAGTAGATTTACACTCGCCGCCACCTCAAGCATGAATATCGAGGGGACGATTTCTGCGGGCGGATAGATGATCGAAAGTGCCGTGATGGTAAGAAGAGAAAATCCAAATCCAGAAAAGCCACGCACGATGGCAGCTAAAAAAATTATAAAACAGGAAAGGGCAAACAGCATGGACGCCACACTAAGCTGATACCCTGCATTTATGAAAGTGCCAGGTTCAGAAATTTATTAGCCCACTGCATTCAAAGATACTCACACGTATAAGTGTAAGCCTGATTCCATTTTTGAGAACCATCCTATGACTGCTTCGCCGAAAACCTACATTTCTGCCAACTGGCAAGTCATCATCATAATCTCCGTGATGGGAATGCTGTTGATGGCCCCCGGCTTTGTGCTCGGCCATATTATAGGCCAGAGCAGCGCACTCAATGTGAACTGGGCTGAAGGCTTTGCAGAGCAACTACAAGCCGGCGAATTCTATCCACGATGGTTACCAAATATGACAGGGGGTGCTGGTAGCCCGGTGTTTTATTTTTATGGACCACTGCCATTTTATTTGGCAGCTCCTTTTGTTTTGGCCACCGGCAAAGCTGCACTAGGAGTGGTGTGCGCTTCGACTTTACTTTTGATTGCCTCAGGTTTGGCTTGCTACACGCTGTGTCGCCACTATGCTGCGCGAGATAAAGCCTTAGTTGCGGCGATCATCTACATGGTCCTGCCTTATCATTACGATATTGATATTTGGTTTCGTGCAGCGCTTGGTGAGCAGGCCGCATTTGTGTTCATGCCCCTCGCAGCATATTGCGTTTTGAATCTGAAAAAATCACATCGCTTTATGATTGGCCTCGCCCTGTCTTATGCGGGCCTGCTGTTTTCACATTTGCCGTCCACCTTACTTTTTTCGCCTGTCCTCGCGTTCCTCACGCTTTGGACAGGAATCGAAGAAAGGTCGTGGATGATCCTCCTTCGAGCGGCAAGCGCGGCCCTAATCTCGTTTGGTATGGCGGCAATTTATTTATTGCCAGCCTTAACCTTGCAAGAAATGATACAATCGGAACGCTGGGGTGATTATGCGCCAGAATCAAACTTGATGATTTCTTCAACGACAATAGATGGTTTCGGACTTCTTCTTTTGCCACTCACTATAATATCAATTGTTTTTGTGTTGCTCGCTGTGATTGGCTGGAAACCCGGCGATCAGAAAAATGGATCGCGCCCTTGGATCTATATTGGCATTGCGGTGCTCGCAATAATTTCGGTACTTGCCGCTCCTTTTTGGCTGCGCGCTGGATTTTACCGTGTGGTGCAATTTCCCTGGCGGGCTTTGGCAATATTCGATTTATGTGTCGTCGTGCTATGGGCAAGCCATTGGCGCGCAGGCGGTGTTATGCGCGATGCCATTATCATGGCACTGGGGCTGGCCATTTTTCTGTGCTTTGTGCTTTCAGGAATTTCGCAAAGCAAGATTTACACAACGGCCGACAACCCAGTTTTTATGAGTATTTCTGCAGAACAACGTGACCTTGTTCTCAAAACTGATGCTTCAGAATATTTGCCTTCATGTTTAGTGATCCTGCAATCTGAGCGGTTTCAAATTACTACCGCACAGAATGCAAAAACCGTGTTGGCGACAGCCGCCCAGGCCGGTGTCGCAAAAATCTACTACTACCCTTTTCTCCACGCGAAGCAGGATAACAGATCGATTGATTTATCGTGCGATCCGGCGACAGGCTTTTCACGCCTTGTAGCCGTTGGGACCAGTCCCGTAATATTTGAAAAACAGGCACTCCCAATCGAGATTTGGGCGCAGTTCATTTCAACCTTTAGCTTTGTAGTGCTTCTATCCCTTGGGATCGTTCTCGCGCTGCGTAATTCCAAGTGATGGGAAGCCACCTTCAGTGTCCTGAAGGTGGCTCCAAACTCACAATCAGCGTTAGTTCAACTTTATGCCGACTTGAACATGGTCGGGTTCAATTAGCCCAATAAGTGCTCCAGTGGCATCAGTGACCACAGCAAGTTTCCCCACACCTGGCACCCGAACTGGTGAACGCATGACTTCGCCTCCCGCATTTGAGGTGTTAAGTTCGGCTTCTTCCATGTCTTTGACCGACAAATACGTCATCCAATGGGAGGGAATGCCGTCATAATCGGGCGCTGTTAGCTCAAAGATCCCGCCCACAGGCTTGCCGTCCTTGCTGGCAATCCAATAGGCAGCACCATCGGGCAGAGGGGAGGGCGCAAATTCCCATCCCAGAGTTCGCCCATAAAATGCAAGAGCCGCTTCTGGCTCCCACGTGTTCAGTTCGTGCCACCAGTGTCGTTGCGGCATATTCATCATCATTGTAGTCCCCTCTTGTTTAGAGTTTGATGGATATGTCGCCGTCCGACTCACAGACTGGAGGCGGGATGCGGCGATGGTGTGTTCCAAATGGGGCAATTCAGGGGAGCACCGATTCTCAAAGAGTTAGCGCACAGATTCGCATTGCGGAAAGGATTCATTAGGCTCATGCTGCAATGCACAGTGTTATTTTGCATCGCAATATGTCGTTTTCAATTGAACTGGACGCATTTTGCTGGCTTTGGCCTAAATAATCGTAATTTCGGGGTTGACGCGGTGGGGGGAGGTGGGTATGACCCGCCTACTTCCGAAAGGCAGGCCGTTGGAGTTACGCACTTCAAAACGCTGACACGGTGGTAAAAGACTAAGAAATTCAAGGTCATGCTCATCTTACCTGGCCGGTATGATAAGCCTCTGGTTTTGGCGCTACGGTGTTTCCGGACTGGAACATGGTAGTGCTCACATTCGTTTGATCCGGTCCAACAGTTTTTAAGGTAGAGAAAAGGCCCTATGCCTACAATCAACCAGCTCATTCGCAAGCCTCGTCTTGCACCAGTTTACCGGAACAAAGTTCCGGCGATGCAAGCTTGCCCACAAAAGCGTGGCGTTTGCACCCGTGTTTATACAACCACACCAAAGAAGCCTAACTCAGCTCTCCGTAAGGTGGCTAAGGTTCGTTTGACGAACGGTTTCGAAGTTGTGAGCTACATTCCAGGTGAAGGCCACAATCTTCAAGAACACAGCGTCGTTATGATCCGTGGCGGCCGTGTTAAGGATTTGCCTGGTGTTCGCTACCACATCATCCGCGGTGTACTCGATACGCAAGGCCTTCCAAAGCGCCGTCAGCGTCGTTCGAAGTACGGCGCAAAGCGTCCAAAGTAAGCGCGAGGAGAATAGAATATGTCACGTCGTCATCGCGCCGAGAAACGCGTTATCAATCCGGATCCAAAGTTCGGTGATCTGATCCTGTCGAAGTTCATGAACAACCTCATGGTCCAAGGCAAGAAGTCCATCGCTGAAGGCATCGTTTACGGTGCTATGGATATCGTTCAAACGAAATCCAAGGCTGATCCGCTTGCATTGTTCCATTCCGCTTTGGACAATGTGGCTCCTGCCATCGAAGTGCGTTCGCGCCGCGTTGGTGGTGCAACATACCAAGTTCCAGTTGAAGTTCGTGCTGAGCGCCGTCAGGCTCTCGCCATTCGCTGGATCATCAATGCAGCCCGTGGCCGCAATGAAAAAACCATGGTGGAACGTCTTTCTGCTGAGCTGCTCGATGCCGGTAACAACCGTGGCACCGCAGTGAAGAAGCGCGAAGACACACACAAAATGGCCGAAGCCAATCGCGCTTTCAGCCATTATCGTTGGTAAGAGATTTAGAGAATTATGGCACGCACTCACGCACTTGAAAACTATCGTAACTTCGGCATCATGGCTCACATCGATGCTGGAAAAACGACAGCCACTGAACGGATTTTGTATTATTCCGGTAAGACCCACAAGATTGGCGAAGTGCATGATGGTGCTGCCACCATGGATTTCATGGAGCAAGAACAAGAGCGCGGCATTACAATTACCTCAGCTGCTACTACCACCGTTTGGAATGGTATGCGTCTGAACATCATCGACACTCCGGGCCACGTGGATTTCACAATTGAAGTTGAACGTTCGCTCCGTGTGCTTGATGGCGCTGTTTGCGTTCTCGATTCAAACCAAGGCGTTGAACCACAAACTGAAACTGTTTGGCGTCAAGGCGACAAGTATGCAGTTCCACGTATCGTGTTCTGCAACAAGATGGACAAGACTGGCGCTTCGTTTGAGCAGTGCCTGAAGGATATCAAGGAACGTCTGGGCGCAAAGCCTGTTCCTATTCAGTTGCCAATCGGCTCCGAAGCCGCATTCAAAGGCATCATCGATTTGGTTCGCATGAAGGCTGTTGTTTGGGACAACGAAGAACTCGGCGCAACTTATCACGACGAAGAAATTCCAGAAGACATGTTGGCTGCTGCTGAACAAGCCCGCGCTGATATGATCGAAGCCTGCGCTGAGCTCGATGATGCAGCGATGGATGATTACCTCAATGGCAAACCAATGGCCAATGAGACCATTAAGCGCCTTCTCCGCAAAGCTGTTTTGAACGCTTCGTTCTTTCCAGTGCTTTGTGGTTCAGCTTTCAAGAACAAGGGTGTTCAACCTTTGCTTGACGCAGTTTGCGATTACTTGCCTTCACCATTGGACCGTCCTGCCATTAAGGGCATCGATGTTAAGACTGGCAACGAAACTACACGCCCATCATCCGACACTGAGCCATTGGCTCTGCTCGCATTCAAGTTGATGGATGACCAATATGGCATTCTCACATTCTGCCGCATTTACTCTGGCGTTCTCGCCAAGGGCACGTCGCTTTTGAATTCGACACGCGACAAGACAGAGCGCGTTGGCCGCATGGTTCTTATGCATGCTAACAACCGCGAAGAAATTGCTGAAGCCCACGCTGGTGACATCGTTGCTCTCGTAGGCTTGAAAGATACCCGCACTGGCGACACGCTTTGCGATGCAACTAAGCCAGTGATCCTCGAAAAGATGGAATTCCCTGAGCCCGTTATTGAAATGAAGGTTGAGCCAAAGACTAAGGTTGACCAAGAAAAAATGGCTGTAGCGCTTTATAAGCTTGCTGCAGAAGATCCTTCTTTCCGCGTTTCAACTGACTCTGAATCAGGCGAAACTATCATTAAGGGCATGGGCGAACTTCATCTTGATATTAAGGTGGACATTCTCAAGCGCACTCACAAAGTTGAAGTTGTAGTTGGTGCTCCTCAGGTTGCTTATCGTGAAGCGATTACACGCAAAGTGATCAAGGACTACACACACAAGAAGCAAACTGGTGGTACTGGTCAGTTCGCACGTGTTATTCTCGAAATCGAACCCGCTGAAAAGGGTGCAGGCAACTCATTCGAAGCTCGCATCGTTGGTGGTTCAGTGCCTAAGGAATATATCCCAGGTGTTGAAAAAGGCCTCAACTCAGTTCTTAACAGCGGCCCACTGATTGGCTTCCCTGTTGTGGATATGAAGGTTGCCCTTATTGACGGCGCTTACCATGACGTTGACTCCTCTGCGATCGCTTTCGAAATCGCTACACGCGCCGCAATGCGCGAAGCTTTCGAAACTGCGGGTGCAGTTTTGCTTGAACCTATTATGAAAGTCGAAGTAACGGCTCCTGATGAATATCTGGGTGGTGTTATCGGCGATCTTAACTCACGTCGTGGCCAAATCTTGGGCACATCGACACGTGGTAATGCACAGATTGTGAATTCCATGGTGCCGTTGGCCAACATGTTTGGTTACATCAATAACCTGCGCTCCATGAGCCAGGGACGTGCGTCCTACACGATGCAGTTTGATCACTACGAGCAGGTTCCGCGCGCGGAAGCTGAAGAAGTGAAGAAGAAGTATTCTTAATCCAATTTGTTATTGCCTCTAAGTATTTAGGAGACCGCCATGGCCAAAGAGAAATTTAACCGCGACAAGCCGCATTGCAACATCGGCACGATTGGTCACGTTGACCATGGTAAGACTTCGTTGACTGCAGCGATCACCAAGATTTTGGCTGAAACTGGCGGTGCGACTTATACAGCCT
>JANPGD010000108.1:0-35088 GCA_031423845.1 Hyphomicrobiales bacterium
GGCGGCTTGCCTTGATGAATGTGCCATGTGGGGTTCATCAATTGATCTTTGGGTTCAGTCTGTTTTTGATAGCCGGCCAAATGTTGCGCATACTCATCAACGGCACGCGGGATCACATCAAAATGCAGCTTCTTGGCTTCGCGCGGGCGGTTATACATATAAAGCGCCAGTGAGTTCGGATCAGCATAGGTGAGCCACTCATCAATGGTGAGGCCGTTGCCCTTGGACTTCGAAATCTTCTGGCCCTTATCATCCAAGAATAATTCATAGACGTAATGTTCAGGAGCAGTGCCGCCGAGAACTTCACAAATGCTGTCATAGATCGGCGCGTTGGATTGATGGTCTTTGCCGAACATTTCAAAATCAACACCCAGTGCTGCCCAACGCATACCAAAATCTGGTTTCCATTGCAGCTTGGTGCGGCCACCGCGCACATCTAAAGTTACATCCGTGCCGTCTTCATCCGTAAACGTAATGGTACCAAGCTTTGCATTCACATCTTTCATCGGAACATAAAGCACGCGGCCTGAAATGGGTGAGATCGGCAAGAATGGTGAATAGGTCGCTTGGCGTTCTTCACCCAGAGTGGGCAACATGACGCTCATAATTGCATCAAATTTTTCCAGCGCGTGAATCAGCATGTCGTCAAAACGCCCAGTCTTATAATATTCCGTGGCGCTGGCGAATTCGTAGTCAAAGCCAAACGTATCGAGAAAGCGCCGCAGCATAGCGTTGTTGTGATGGCCGAAGCTTTCATAATCACCACCAAACGGGTTCGGCACCACAGTGAGCGGCTTGTGCAAATGCGGTTCTAAAAATGATTTATCAGGAACATTGTCTGGAATCTTGCGCATTCCGTCCATGTCATCGGAAAAACATAGGAGACGCGTTGGTAAGTCGCTCATCAGTTCAAAAGCGCGGCGTACCATCGTGGTGCGGGCCACTTCGCCAAACGTGCCAATATGCGGCAGACCTGAAGGGCCATAGCCAGTTTCAAACAACACTGATTTCTGTCCAGATTTTTCCACCCGCTTCAAAAGCTTGCGCGCTTCCTCAAAAGGCCAAGCCTTTGATTCAAGTGCAGCAGCGCGAAGAGCGGGAGAAGTGGTCATGGTGGGGCAGTCCTAAAAGTGTTTGGGTTTCTTTAGGGATCGTGCGTGCGATGGTCAATGTGGCTTTCACTTAGCGTCGAAGGTCGTTAAACCCTGCTTCGTGAACATCTCTGATCATAAATTTCCGCTTCCCCCTGTGGCCCTCAGTCTTGGACTGGGTGCAACAATCGCTGGTGAAAAGTTGGGGGCAGCAGCAGCGCTTGCACGGCTTTCAGCTTTGCCGCATCTCATCTGTCATTCTGCATTTCTGATTGAACGTTTGGGAGCAACAGCGGCCGCCCCTCGCAGTCTCATTCGCGCTGCCAAAGATCAACGCCATTTTGACGTAGCGGAACTTTTTGCCTTTATCGTGCCCGCTCGTGTGGCAACTCCAACGCCAACAGGCTTTGCCCGTGCGCTCGCTGTGGAGTTGGGTGATAGTGACTCCGAAACTTTACTGCGCGTGGTGGAAGACTTGCTCGCCCGCGTCTCCAACCGCAATTATCCTTTGCTGCGCGAAGCCGCTGAAACGGCGAATTTCCTCGCCCGCGCTAACTGGCCATGGGCCAAACCTGTAATGGCGGCTTTACTCAAAGCCAATCCAAAACTGGATGTGGGAAGTTTCGCCACCGGCCTTAATGTGTGGGACCGCATTGAAGAATGGGAAGACGATGGTTCGCGTCCACCCGGCACCCAGCATCCCGTATCAGGCGAAGACGCGCAAAATTTCCTGCGTGAAATTTTGGGAAGTCATTCGGAAACCCGTAAAAGCCAGCGCGATTATGCCGCCACCGCCACCCACGCCTTTGAGCCGCGCGAACGCAAGGACATCAATAATATCCTTCTTGCCGAAGCAGGCACCGGCCTCGGCAAAACTTTAGGTTATTTAGCGCCAGCATATTTATGGGCCCGAAAAAACAATGCGCCTGTGTGGATTTCAACCTACACCAAAAATCTGCAGCGCCAGCTTGATCAGGAAACCGCCCGCCTTGTGGCCGATCCCGCTGAGCGGCGCGAGCGCATCGTCATCCGCAAAGGCCGTGAAAACTATGCGTGTCTGCTCAATATGCAAGAGGTGTTTGGCAGGCTCACCAACACCAACGCCCGCTCGGCCTTGTTGGCCTCACTCATTTCGCGCTGGGCAAGGTTCAGCCGTGACGGTGACATTGTAGGCGGCGATTTTCCATCATGGCTACTCACCCTGTTTCAAGACGTGACGACCGATGCCGAAGCCCGCCACCTCTCTCCGGCCTCGCTGGGGCTAACCGACAGGCGCGGTGAATGTATTTACGCGGCCTGCCCACATTTCAAACGCTGCTTTATTGAACGCTCCGTCAGGGCCGGCCGTAAAGCCGATATCGTCATCGCCAATCACGCTCTCGTACTGCATCAAGCCGCAACTGATCAAGCTATTGGTGTCGCCACTACCGCCGAAGAAGAAGCAGCTCCGGGTGGTATCCGGCGCATGGTGTTCGACGAGGGCCATCATCTATTTGATGCCGCCGATAGCGCCTTCTCGGGCCACCTAACAGCCATGGAAGCCTCTGAATTGAGGCGTTGGTTGCGCGGGCCAGAAACCGAGCGCAGGCGCGGGCGGGGCTTGGCGGACCGTATTGGTGATCTCGTATCTGACGAAGAAAATGCTGAAAAACTTCTGCAACAAATCCTTCGTGCCGCCTTGGCTCTGCCCGGCCCCGGTTGGACCAGGCGCATTCAAGGTGGGCAGCCTGAAGGTTCTGCCGAAGATTTTCTTACGCTGGTGCGCCAGCAAGTTTTGGCCCGTTCCGAACAATCTGGCAGCAATAGTTTAGAAACCGATTGTCTGCCGCTGGTCTCAGGTCTTCCAGCGGCTGTTGATGATTTACTTGCTGCTCTCTCCGACCTTAAAAAACCGATGTCAGCGTTGGCAAATTTGCTGTTAAAAAAACTAGACAACGAAGCTGATGAATTGAACACTTCTGATCGTGGCCGGATAGAAACGGTGGCGCGTTCATTGAAACGTCGCGGCGAATTCATGCTGGGCGGTTGGATTTCGATGCTCAAGCATTTAATTGAATCCCCCGATGCATTGTTTGTGGATTGGTTCTCCGTTGAACAGAGTTTTGGTCGCGAAGCTGATGTGGGTTTTCACAGCCATTGGATTGATCCTTCTGTGCCATTGGCCAACACAGTGCTGCGAAGCGCTGACGGCGTGATCATCACCTCGGCCACCCTCAAGGACCGCCCGCCCGATGTGCCCGATGATTGGACCAATGCGGAAATGCGAACCGGTGCAATCCACCTGCCTTATCCGGTGAAACGGGTGGGCTACGAGTCTCCCTTTGACTACAAGAAAATCAGTCGGGTAATTGTGGTCACCGATGTGAACCGCGAAGACATGGATCAGATTGCCTCAGCCTACCGAGAACTCTTTGTAGCGGCTGGCGGTGGTGCCTTGGGACTGTTCACAGCGATTGCAAGATTGCGTGCTGTGCATAAACGCTTGGCTCCCGCCATGGCAAAATGGGGCCTTCCGCTTTACGCCCAACATGTTGACCCAATGGATACGGGCACTTTGGTCGATATGTTTCGCGCGGAGCGGGACGCCTGTTTGCTGGGCACCGATGCGGTACGTGATGGTGTCGATGTGCCGGGCGATAGTTTACGCCTCATCGTGCTCGACCGCGTGCCATGGGGAACGCCAACAATTTTGGAACGCGCCAGAGCCGAAGCCTTCGGCGGCAATGCCTATAAGGATATGGTTGTGCGTTTAAGACTGCGCCAAGCCTTTGGCCGTTTGATTAGGCGAGAAGGGGATCGTGGATGTTTTGTCATTCTTGATCCAAGATTGGCGACACGGTTCACTACGGCCTTTCCGTCTGGCGTTCAAATTGACCGCGTGGGATTGGTTGAAGCGATTGATATAGTGAAAAAATTTACGCCAAAAATAGACAAGTCCTCATCGCATCGCTAGAACGATTTCATCAAGGAGAATCCCATGCCCGGCACTATCAGCAACCAACAAGCTTTAATCTATGTCATGGTGATGATGTCTGCCGTCGAAGGCCGCATGAACACTGAGGAGTTGGCGGAGATGGATTTGCTCATCCGCACGCTGCCTGCCTTCAAATCATTTGATCGCACAAGGTTGGTTACAATCGCGCATGAATGCGGTGATATTCTGGAAGTCCCCGAAGGCATGAACACGGTGTTGGGCCTTGTCACCAATCAACTACCGTCCCGTCTCAAAGAAACCGCCTATGCTCTGGCTGTTGAAGTGGCAGCGTCCGATTTGGTTGTGGGTAAAGAAGAACTGCGTTTCCTCGCAATCTTACGTGATGCACTGGGCCTTGATAAGCTGGTCACTGCGGCGATTGAGCGCTCGGCGATTGCAAGATATCAAGCGGTTTAACGATTGGTTTGGCACGCGTGGCTGGCAGCCCCGTGCTCATCAATTGCAAATGTTGGCGCATGGCTTGGCTGGTGAAAGTGCATTACTGATTTCTCCGACGGGTGGTGGTAAAACTTTAGCAGGATTTCTTCCAACCCTTGTTGAACTGGCCGAACCTCACGAAACCAAAGGCATTCACACGCTTTATATTTCACCGCTCAAAGCGCTGGCGGTCGATATTGCTCGCAATCTTGAAGCCCCGATTGCTGAGATGAATTTGCCAATCACAGTGGAGACGCGAACTGGCGACACGCCGCATTCGAGACGGCAGCGCCAGCGCATTATTCCACCCGATATTTTGATCACCACGCCCGAGCAAGTCTCGCTGCTTATCGCAGACCCGACTGCAGCGCAATTACTGCGCAGTTTAAAAGCGGTGATCATTGATGAGTTACATTCGGTGGTGAGCAACAAGCGCGGCGTGTTGTTATCTCTCGCATTAACGCGGCTCAAATCCCACGCTCCAGATGCTCGATTTACTGGACTATCGGCTACAGTGGCCGACCCTGATGCGCTGAAACAATGGCTATCTCCAACCACGCAATTGGTGTTCGGCAATGCAGGGGCACCGCCTAAAATTCGCATTCTGGAATCTGCAACCCGCGTGCCGTGGAGTGGGCATAGGGCCGTCTATGCCATTCCAGAAATCTACGCCGAGATCAAAAAAGCAAAAATGTCGCTGATCTTTGTGAACACTAGAAGCCAAGCGGAAATGGTGTTCCAAGAATTATGGACCGCCAATGAAGACAATCTGCCCATCGCCTTGCATCATGGCTCGCTGGATGTGGCCCAGCGCCGCAAGGTTGAAGCCGCTATGGCCGATAATAAAATCAAAGCGGTGGTGTGTACGTCAACATTGGATTTAGGAATAGACTGGGGCGATGTGGATTTTGTGGTGCATGTGGGTGCGCCTAAAGGCTCGTCTCGCTTATTACAACGCATTGGTCGGGCCAATCACAGGTTGGATGAATCCAGCAATGCCATGCTGGTGCCGTCCAATCGGTTTGAAGTTTTAGAGTGCGAGGCTGCTCGCCATGCAGCCGCTGAAGGCGCACAGGATTCTGAATATCCCACGGTTATGAAATTGGATGTGCTCGCCCAACATATTCTGGGCTGTGCCTGTGCCGGACCATTTGAAGCGGATGAGCTTTTTGCAGAAGTCATCTCGGCATTCACCTACCGAAAACTTAATCGCGAATTATTTGATCAAGCTTTGGATTATGTGGCCACTGGCGGTTACGCACTGAAAGCCTATGAGCGTTATGCCAAACTCAAACGTGATGTTTCAGGCAAATATCGCCTCGCCCATCCACTATTGGCGCAGCGTTATAAAATGAACATGGGCACTATCATTGGTGCGGAAATGTTGAAGCTGCGCATTGCAGGGGTTCGCACCCGTCTCGGAAAACGCGTTGTGACGGGTGGCCGTGTTCTTGGCGAACTCGAAGAATATTTTCTCAGTCAATTGCGCTTGGGCGATACATTTCTCTTCAGCGGCGAAGTGCTGCGCTTTGAGGGTCTTGATGAGTTTGGCGCATTGGCAACCCGTGCGCCGGGCCGTGACCCGATGATCCCTTCTTATCAAGGCGGCAAGTTCCCACTGTCCACCTATCTGGCCGAACGGGTGCGCGGCATTCTGGCCGACAGAGAAAAATGGCAGCATCTCCCCGCCCAAGTGAAAGACTGGCTCAACACCCAAAGCTGGGCCTCGGTTATTCCGCGTGCCGATCAAATGTTGGTCGAAACCTTTCCCCGTGCCGATAAACATTATTTGGTATGCTATCCGTTTGAAGGCAGGCTCGCGCAACAAAGCTTGGGCATGTTGCTCACGCGGCGCTTGGAACGCTGGGGGGCCAAGCCCATGGGCTTTGTGGCCTCTGAATATGCTCTGGTGATTTGGACTCTTGGCGATCTATCGGCAATGATTGCCAGCGGCAAACTCTCCCTCGCCAAGCTTTTTGATGAAGATATGTTGGGTGATGATTTGGATGCTTGGTTGGCGGAATCCAACTTGATGAAACGCACCTTTAGAAATTGCGCCATTATCGCAGGCCTCATCGAACGCAATTATCCCGGCAAGCAAAAAACCGCGCGACAAGTGACAGTGAACACCGATTTGATTTATGATGCGCTGCGCAGCCATCAGCCGGATCATATTTTATTGCGGGCCGCGTGGGATGATGCAGCAGAGGGGTTGATTGATATTCACAGGTTGGGCGCCATGTTGAAACGCATCAAAAACCAGATCGTACACAAAGCATTGGAGCGCGTCTCGCCTCTAGCCGTTCCAGTGCTGCTTGAGATTGGACGCGAATCAATTTACGGCGAAGCCCATGATGCCCTTCTCGCCGAAGCTGCTGACGAACTCATCTCCGAGGCCACTCGGCTTGTCTAAACAGCACAAAATAATTTTGGGTGACGTGGAACTGGTGCCGGATATATCCGGCGCGCTCTATGTGCCGGATTATGAAACTCTGATCATTGCAGACTTGCATTTGGAGCAGGGCAGCAGCCTGGCGCGCCGCGGCATTCATGTGCCGCCTTATGATACGGCCATCACTCTTAAACTTCTGGAAAACGTGGTGAGTACAGCCAATCCAAAACGGCTGATTTTTTTGGGCGATAGTTTTCACGATGGTGAAGGTGAAACGAGATTAGATGAGAGCCATGCCGTCACACTTCGCCGTCTAACCAACACCTATGAGACAATTTGGATTTGTGGCAATCACGATCCTGAACCCCCACAAGCCATCGGTGGAAGGGGTGTCGATTTTCTGAGCTTAGGTCCACTGACATTGCGCCACGAACCTTCACTCCCTTCTCCCTCCTCGCAGAGCGGGGAGGGTGGATCGCCGTTAGGCGAGACGGGTGGGGAGCTCGGTGTCAGATTATTAAGTTCGAGCCACCCCATCCGGCGCAAGGGCGCCACCTTCCCCACTTCGCGGAGAAGGAAAGAAGCTACATTCGAAATCGCTGGCCATCTCCACCCCGGCTGTGGTCTCAATCAACGCGGGCGAAGGCTCTATGGCAAATGTTTTGTGGGTGATGGTAAGCGTCTCATCATGCCCGCTTTTGGGGCTTACACGGGCGGCCTTGCCATCACTTCGAAAGCCTTTGCAGGGTTGTTCAATGAGCCTGCAACACAAGCATGGATGATTGGTCAAAATGCCATCCATCGTTTCCCACTGTCGCGCATTCAACGCCGCGATTGAAAAAAAACTCTAAGCAATTCTCGCCCTTCATGTTCACCAATGCCACTGTAAACTTCTGGAACATGATGGCAGGTGGCTTGATTGAAAAAGCGTGGCCCATGTTCCACCGCTCCCATTCTTTCATCACCCGCCGCAAAATAAATCCGCCGCAACCGTGCAAATGAAATTGCTGCTGCACACATGGCGCAGGGTTCCAAGGTTACATAGAGATCGCAGTCGATCAGCCGTTCGGATGAGAGTGATTGAGCCGCAGCACGGATTGCCAACAACTCAGCATGGGCAGTCGGGTCTTTAAGTTCCAAGGTGCGATTGCCAGCCGACGCGATCACTTGGCCACTCGCATTAACCACCACAGCTCCTACTGGAACTTCGCCGCGTTCAGCCGCTGCCTGCGCCTCGGCAAAGGCGTGCAACATCGGCTCTGGAAGTTTTTGCTTCATCGTGGCACAGAAGCGGCAGAAGCAAGCAAAGGTCAAGAGGAAAGCGATGCGCATTGTTGGTGGAAAGTTCAGAGGCCGTGAAATAGCAGGCCCTTCTACGCCCGACACACGCCCCACGTCTGACCGTGCGCGCGAGTCAATTTTCAATATCTTAGCCCATGGCATTGCTGATTTTACCTTGGAAGATGCGCGCGTGATGGACCTGTTTGCAGGCACCGGCGCGTTGGGGCTGGAAGCTATTTCACGCGGCGCAAAGTTTTGCCTGTTTGTTGAAGACGGCACCGAAGCCCGTGGCCTCATCCGTCGCAATGCTGATAGCTGTGGCGTGATTGGACAATGCAAAATCTGGCGGCGGGACGCCACCGACCTTGGCCCCTCAGCCCCCCAATCTCCATATTCATTGGTGTTTGCTGACCCACCCTATAATAAAGGCCTCGGTGAAAAAGCACTTGTCGCACTGATCGAAGGCAGCTGGTTAGCGCCCGGCGCCATTGTGGTTTTGGAAGAAGCAGAAAAAGCCGTAGTGGCCGATCAAGCAGGTCTTACACTCATCGACCAACGCAGCTATGGCGACACGCAAGTGCGGATCTACCGCGCTGCCTGATTACTTCCGTCCAAACAGCCGCTCAATATCGCCGAGTTTCAACTCAATAAACGTGGGCCGCCCATGGTTGCACTGGCCAGAATTTGGCGTCACTTCCATTTCACGTAAGAGTGCATTCATCTCTTCACCACGCAGCACGCGTCCCGCCCGCACTGAATAATGACACGCCATAGTGCCAAGCACATGGTTGATGCGCTCATCAATGGTCGTAAAAGAATCAAGCTCCTTCACATCATCAGCTAAATCTTTAAGGATCGCTGAAATATTGCCAGAGCTTAAAGCCGCAGGCACTTCACGCACCAGAACCGCACCCTCGCCAAAACTTTCAGTCTTTAATCCAGCACTGGTCAACACATCTTCCACCGCTGCAATCGCGGCCACGGCGCCTGGGTCAAGATCAACAACCTGCGGCACCAACAGAGCTTGGGTGATGACACCTTGCCCCGCCCGCTCGCGCTTTAAACGCTCATAGACGAGCCGTTCATGGGCCGCATGCTGATCAACCAGAATAAAGCCATCGGCTGTTTGCGACACAATATAAGTGTTGTGGATTTGCGCCCGCGCCACGCCGAGTGGATAGTCATGCAGCGCATCAACCTCCGCAACGGCAGCCTGTAATGGCATTTGCATTTCGAACGCGGATTGATTGGCCTCTTTGAAGCCCTCTGTGTACGGAGCATAATTCGGCGCACGAAAGGCTTGCGCCGTGGCTGTCGAAATATTCGTATCAGGCTTGGCAATCGAAGCTGCAATGGCGCGGCGAATGGCCGATACAATCATGCCGCGCACAAAGCCTGAATCGCGAAAGCGCAATTCAGTTTTTGCAGGATGCACATTCACATCAACGCGTGTCGGCGCGCAGTCGATAAACAGCGCCACAGCCGGATATCGCCCCGGCGGCAACACATCGGCATAAGCACCGCGAATGGCCCCAGAAATCAATTTATCTCGAACGGGCCTGCCATTTACAAAAGCAAACTGCATGGTGCCTTGGCCGCGTGCGTAAGTAGGAAGGCCAGCAAACCCTTCAATGCGAACGTCTTCATGCGCGTGATTGATGGGAACAGCGTTGTCCATAAACTCGCGGCCCATAATGCGGGCCACCCGTGCTTTTGCATCTTCACCCGCAGGCGCATTCAACCAGTTTTTATCTTCGGTGGTGAAGCTAAATCCAATCGCCGGATGCGCCATGGCCAAACGCCGCAACACATCCAAACCTTCGGACACTTCACTGCGATCCGTCTTTAGAAATTTAAGCCGCGCCGGAGTTGCAAAAAATAGATCGCGAATATCAATCTTAGTGCCTTCATTCAGGCGTGCTGGGGCGATGTCATTCTTTTGCCCACCCTCAATCACCAAAGCATATGCATCCGCTACCCCACGTAACCGCGACGAAAGCGTCATGCGCGAAACACTAGCAATGGATGGCAGCGCCTCACCGCGAAACCCCAGCGTGTGAATGTGGATCAACTCATCATCTTGGAGTTTTGATGTGGCGTGCCGTTCAATCGCCAATTCCATCTCGTCCGCTGCCATGCCTGAACCATTGTCGGTCACGCGAATGAGTGATTTTCCGCCGCCGCGAAACACCACGTCAATTTGTGTGGCCCCAGCATCAATGGCGTTTTCCACAAGCTCCTTCACCACGCTGGCCGGGCGTTCAATCACCTCGCCAGCCGCAATGCGGTTTATGGTCCCTTCGGAAAGTCTTCGGATTGTCATGGGCACAATCTAGCGTGCCAAAATCTATTGGTCGCTAAAAATGTTGCGGAAATTTTTGAACGTGCCGTAGCCAGGATTGGTCTGCTGTTTCTTGCGCAACAAAGCGGCCTTCAACTCGATTTTAAGTTCAGTGGTTGTTTTAGCTGTGCCATCATCTTTAATTCTGGAGATACCATTTCGTTCATAAATATCTTGAGCCGGAGCTGCTGGAGCTACTGGTTCCAGCGGTGTTGCCGCCATTTTTTTCATGGGCTGCTGTGGTGCTAAACCTTGATCGACAGGCTGTTGGTAAACATCAGCCCCTTGCCCGGGTGGTGGCAATTGTAAATCATTTGGCATTGCAAGGTCATTGCCCACTTGAACGTTGTCGGCCTGCGGCACGTTAGCTTTGCGGTTGAGCATAGATGAACCCATCGAGCAGCCAGACAGCGCTGTCGCCAACAGCAACAATCCAATTACAATCCGTGATTTATTCATATGCCCAATCATCCTTTGCAGGCCCTCATCAAACCTAAATCTGGCAAATCCAAGGCTAGGTGACTTTACGCTCCAAAACGGATTCATAGAGCAGTAATGCCACTCCGGCAACAATGGCCATATCGGCAGGGTTAAACACATACCAGTTAATGTGGCCCCAATGCAGCAGGAAGAAATCCGCCACCGCACCATGCACGAGGCGATCTAGCGCATTGCCCAATGCCCCACCAATCACCAACCCCAATGCCGCAACGGTGAGCGGCCGCCGTGCCCGACACAGCCAAATCCACAACACGATAGAGATCAGAACGCTAATGATCACCAATAATTCTTGTGTGTGGGTTTCGAGCAAGCCGTAGGAAACGCCACGGTTCCACGCCATTACCAGATCAAAAAACGGCGTCACTGTAATCTTCTGGCGCAAATCCATATTCACCACATTAAGCAAATACCACTTGATCGTTTGATCCATCCCAAACGTCAGCGCCGCCAAGGCAAAGCCCAGTGGTGCTAAGCGGCTCCACAGTGGAACAGCCTTCATACAGTTTTCCCAAAGCGCGTTTGCCATTCGCGCACAGCATCAGCATCGCGAGGGGTGATATCGGGGAAGTCTTTGTCGGAACCAATGTCTTTCGAAATTTTCCACGAGCGGGCACATTTCAAGCCTTCGGCTCTTTCTGAAACAACTGAAACAACGTTGCCAAGTTCACTTAGATTTCTAAACGCCGTTGAAGGGCCTTCAGCTTCAACAATAGTAATTGCTGAAGTAATACAAACTTCAGCTAGGTCTACGCTTCTCAAATCCGCTAGTGCTTGCTTGTCCATGCCAGCTACATAAACTATCGGAGCAGCTTCTAAGGATGAGCCAATCCGTTTTGCGGCTCGTTCAATTTCAAGTGCACCTGTTACAACTGCGCGGGCCTTTCTGATCGCTGACCACTTGCTTGCAAGCTCATCATTTTCCCATTCCGCGAGTGGTTTAGAAAAGGGCATGACATGGACTGACGATTCAGGATGATCAAAGCGGCTGATCCACACTTCTTCCGCCGTGAACACCATGATCGGTGCCCACCATGTGACGAGACAATGGAACAATTGATTAATCACAGAGCGGCAGGATTTGCGTTTGTTCGATGACCATGGATCGCAATAAAGTGTGTCTTTGCGGATATCGAAATAAAAGGCTGAGAGTTCCACATTCATAAAATTGGTGAGTGCGGCTGCGGCCTTCTTATAATCATAAACATCGAAAGCTGCCTGCACGGTTTCTCCAAGTTCATGCAGCAGGTGAAGAACGTAACGTTCCAGTTCCGGCATGTCTTTGGCGTAAACTGTTTCCCAATCTTTCAGGCCTTCAAGTGCGCCTAACATATAGCGAAACGTGTTGCGCAGCTTGCGATAATTCTCGACGGCGGATTTTAGAATCTCCGGCCCAATGCGCATGTCGTCGGCATAGTCGCAAGTTGCCACCCACAGACGCAAAATATCAGCGCCGGAGTTTTTGATCACGTCTTGGGGCACGGTGGTGTTGCCCAGAGACTTCGACATTTTGCGGCCATCTTCAGCCAGCGTGAAGCCGTGAGTGATCACTTGGTCATAAGGTGCGCGACCTCGTGTGCCGCAGGATTCGAGCAGTGAAGAATGGAACCAACCGCGATGTTGGTCTGAGCCTTCAAGATAAACATCGGCTGGCCATTTGAGATCAGGGCGTTCTTCCAACACAAAGGCGTGGGTGCAGCCTGAGTCAAACCACACGTCCAAGATGTCGCGCACTTGTTCGTAATCATCAGGGTTGTAGTCCGATGCCAGATATTTTTTGGCCGCATCTGTTTCATACCAAGCATCGGCACCGTGTTCACAAAATGAATTATAAATGCGTTGGTTCACATTGTTATCATTCAGAATTTCACCAGAGGCCTTATTCACAAACACAGCAATGGGAACACCCCACGCGCGCTGGCGTGAGATGACCCAATCCGGCCGCTGCTCAATCATGCCGCGCAAACGGTTTTGGCCTGTAGGTGGAAAGAATTTGGTTTGCTCAATTGCGGTCAGAGCCTTCTTGCGCAAATCCTTCTTGTCCATCGAGATGAACCATTGTGGCGTATTGCGGAAAATGATGGGCTTCTTCGAGCGCCAAGAATGGGGGTAGCTAATGGTTTTCTTGGAATGGGCCAGCAACATGCCAGCTTCTTTCAAAGCTTCAATCACTCGCGGGTTAGCATCTTTCCATTTGCCAAATTGGTCGATAACGCGCGCACCTTCAAAGCCGGGAGCATCGGCAGTGTAAAAACCATCGGGGCCGACGGGGGTTGGCACGTCCGTGCTGATGTCACGATCACGCAGAGCTTTCTGATTGGCAATCCACACATTGTAGTCGTCGGCACCGTGGGAAGGTGCGGTGTGAACAAAGCCGGTGCCTGCATCATCGGTGACGTGATCACCATCGAGGAGTGGGACGCGGAAGCCGTAGCCATCCAAACTAGACAGCGGGTGGGAACAATCTGATCCTACAAAGCTGGCAAAAGTTATGTCGAACTTTTTTTCTACTTCGATATTTGCGCCTTTAAATACTTCACCAGCAAGTTTCCTTGCCAAGACCAGAAGTTCGCCAGGTTTCGCCCAATTGCCCTCTGGCGCGACTTTTACTTCATAGAGTGCGTAGTCAATTTTTTTTGAAAAGCTGATCGCTCGATTTCCAGGAATTGTCCAAGGCGTGGTTGTCCAAATAACGATGTTGGATTTACGAAGCAATTCCAATTCACTGGCAACATCATGTCCCATCCTTGCTACATGACCAGAAGGACGCCAAGGAAACTTCACAAAAATCGTATCAACCGAAATATCTTCATATTCAATCTCAGCTTCCGCCAGCGAAGTGCCTTCCACCACGCTCCACATCACCGGTTTAGAGCCGCGATATAATTGTCCATCGCCTGCGAACTTCAACAGCTCCTTGGCAATGATGGCTTCGGCTTTGTAGTTCATGGTCAAGTATGGGTTGTCCCAATCGCCTTCCACGCCGAGGCGCTTGAATTCTTCGCGTTGGATATCCACCCAGTTCTGCGCAAATTCGCGGCATTCCTTGCGGAATTCATTGATCGGAATAGTGTCTTTATTTTTGCCGGCGGCGCGATATTTTTCTTCAATCTTCCATTCAATCGGCAGGCCATGGCAATCCCAGCCCGGCACATAGTTGGAATCGAATCCCGCCATCTGCTTGGTGCGAACGACTAGATCCTTCAGAATTTTATTTAAAGCATGGCCTATGTGAATGTTGCCGTTGGCATAGGGCGGGCCATCATGCAGCACGAATTGCTTTTTGCCCTTGCTCTCAGCCCGCAGGCGATCAAACAATTTATTATCCGCCCAACGCTTCAAAAGCTCCGGCTCTTTTTGCGGCAATCCGGCTTTCATCGGAAAGTCGGTCTTGGGCAAAAACACAGTGTCGCGGTAACGGTCGTTCTTTTTAGGCTGGTCGGTCATGTTCGCTTCTTTAAAAATCTGTGGCGCTTCTATCAGGTGAGCGCCACAGAATAAAGAGCGAGTTCAAGTGTTTCGAAGTGTAGCGGCGCGGGCCAGCATGGTGCGCACAATGAGTTTATGAAACGGCATAACCACCGCCAGATAGGCCCGCCCAAACAGATTATGCGTGCGAACCGCAGTTGAGAGCGTGAGTTTGGTTGACCCGGCCAGCGGCGCTGCATCCAAGATAATCCGAAAATCCAAATGCTTGTCGTCAAAGCCCAGAATTGTGCGGGCCTCATCAGAGGAGATCACCGGAAACAGGCCGAACTTTTCGCCCTTGCTGGGCGCATCATCGGTGTGCAATCCGAAGGGTGCCATCAAAGCGTTGCGCAATGTTAAAAGTCTGCCCACCCAACGGGGTGTAGAGGCCATGATGTGTTTAGTAAAAGCATAGGAACCCGCCTTGTGATCCACCGTCAGCTCAAACGCATCCACAAAGTCTGATGCCGGTAGAACTGTTTCAAAATCGGGAGGTGTAACACTGTTCACTTTGCGCATAGAACCTCTCTACGCGCGGCGCGAAATTTTCCAGCAGCAAATTCGTCACATGTGGCAATTATGGTTTTGGACATTCACAAGCCGCTCCTTTGGCTCTGCGTCGCCAAATAAAATAGCCAGCGATGACCATAGCTATAAGCCCCGCTATTGCGAGATATTTGGCTTCAGTTGCCATTGCAGGCAGCAGGCTGTAGCTGGCCACGGCACCACCTCCCACAAACAAAGCCGTAAAAGGACCAGCACAGCACAAAAGGCACAAAGCCGCCACGCCGCCCGATATTTTATACCATGGTTTACGCATTTTTTGGTTCCTTGTTGCATTCTGATCGCAGTGTTACCACTTAAAGTAACTTGAAGAGCAAGAAGGAAGTTTGCGATGGTGAATAAAGATTTTACAATCTCTCATGCAGCCCAAAAGACCGGCCTCACTGCCTCAGCCATTCGTTATTATGAAGATCAAGGATTGTTAGCCAAAACAACGGCGCGAATAAATGGCAGGCGCGTGTTTGATACCAAAGCCATTGCCGATTTATCGTTACTTAATGATCTGCGCTTAGCAGGCATGACACTGACCGATATTAAAGAATTTCAAAGCCAGCGCCGCAATGCGGGGGCCACCTGTGCAAGCTTGGCTGAAATTGCTCAACACCGTGCGGCCAAGCTGCGCGCTCAAATTAAAGCCATGCGATTGGCCGAAGAAAGATTGCGCAATTTTGCATCGAACTGCTCCAGCCAGTGTGGTTGCTCGCAAGCGTCTCAGTGCAACCAAATTGATAATCTTATCAAGTCGTCTTAGACTGCATCACATCGAGCAATTCTGGAGTCACTTGGCCTGTCACTTTCAAGCCTTCCTGCAGCTGGAACAGGCGAATGGCATTGGCGGTGCGACCACCCATTTTGCCGTCGGCAATGCCGACATTAAAGCCAAGTTTGCCAAGCAAGTCTTGCGCCTGGGCAACGGGGTCTTGCGACAATAATGAGCTTTGCTGTTGGTCCTGCGCGCCGCCCTTCCAAGCATCATCGGCAATGGCCACAACATTGGCTGCATCAGGGGCTTTTTCAGGCGTCCAATTTTGCAGGCGGGTTTTGATTGCCTCAAGACTTGCAGGCGAAAGCGTCTTGCTCAGCGTGTCCATATGGGCTTGCGCATCGGTGTCTTGTTGGGCTGCTGCTGCTGAATACCAGAACATGGCTTCAACCGGGTCAGCCTTGGTGCCAAGACCACGTTCGATGAGAACAGCCAGATTAAATTCGCTGTCTTTCAAGCCATGGGCCGCAGCCATTGAGAACCATTTATAGGCGCGGGCATAATCGGGTCCGCCCGCATCTGAACCTGCCGCAATCACAGCGGCATTGTGCATAGCTTTCACATTGCCAAGCATTCCAGCGCGTTCGTACCAGCTGAGAGCGACGCGAAGATCTTTGTTCACACCCTTGCCGCGCTCATAAAGTGTTGCAACGCGGTATTGCGCAGGTGCTAATCCTGACGCTGCGGCCTTGCCATACCAATAAGCAGCCTTGGCATAATCAATGGTAACATTTTCGCCATTAAGGTAGCGAGTCGCCACCACAAACTGCGCATTGGGATCACCAGCCGATGCTGCTTCGCGCAGTTTTGGTGTGCCAATCGACGCTTCTAGAGTCACATTGCCAGGTGCAGCGGGTGCCACTGTCAGTGCTGCGGGAAGTGATCCGGTTAGAATTTCATCAGCCCCCAAGCCCGAACTGGCATCGCCTTGCTGTTGGGCGGGTACTGGAACGATAGCAGGCTCTAATGGTGCAGCTTTCGGTGTGACAGGAGCTACTGGCTGAATAGGCTGTTCAATGCTGGCAGGAGTGGCAATCGAATCGAGGTTTGCGCTGCCAGAATAGAAATTCTTGGCCATAATACCAGACACCAGCGCCAACACTGCAAGGCCCATCAAAATCAGGCTGGTGCGTTTGGTGCCGGTATTATTGTTGGCGGGTTTAATTTCGGGCGTAAGGGGCAAATCGCCCGGCAGCTTCATCTCGGGCAATTTGCGCGCGGGATCAGCCTTGTGGCCCTTCATAAAGGGCAACTTGAAGCTCATGAGTTTTTTAGATTGGCTTTCGCTTAACCGAGCAGCACCCGGCGCAATACCGCTCAGGATGCTTTTTTGCTCATGGAACGCTTTTTGTGCCGCTTGGTGCATACGCCGTGCGTCAGCAATATAATCTTGTGTTGCATTGGTTGAAGGCGTGGCTTGAACAGCTTCCGAAGCTTGAACGACAGGCTCAAACGGATTTTGGGCTTGTGGCTCTTCGAATACGGAAACAGGTTCTGGCGCAGCAATCACCGGCTCTTCGAAGGCAAAGGGCTCAATAACCGCAGCTGGCGCATTTACCGCTGTATCATGCACAGCTTGATAAACGGCTGAGGGTGCAGGGCCAGCCGCTTGGGCTAAACGTTGTCCAATGGCCGCTGTTTCAAGTTCTGCTAATTTAGAGACAATCTGCTCAAGTGTTTCGTGAACCGCTTCAAGCGTTTCCTGATTGCGTGAATCCGCCATGTGAGAGGCTTCACGCACCGCATGAAGACCTTGCTCTAAAGCTTGAATTTCAGGTGATCCAGAAACAGAAACAATGGGTTGAGCCTGACTCATCAAGTGTTGACCCACGCGGTGCGCGGCTTCTTCTGCCACTTCGCGGGTATAGACGCGGTTCTGCTCCATCGAGTCATAGAGTTGAGCAATGGCTTTCTCGATGGTTTCGAGGTGCGAAAGCTGGTGTTCAGTGCGGCCTAAACGATCATGCACTTCGGCGAGTTTCTGATCGAGATCATCACGCGCTGGGCCATCACCCTTCTGGCGAATGGCATCGTTCAAGCGGTGGTCAAGCTCGGCCATGCGCCGCTCGAGATCATTGAACTGAGGCGTATCACGTTGGCCTGCTTGTGACTGCTCCAAGCGCTGTGTGATATCCAGAATGCGGCGGTCCATATCAGCCAAAGGCCGTGTATCTGTGCCTTGCGCCACGCGCGTGGAAAGCTGTTCCACCGCAACCCGTAAAGCCGAAACATCACGGTTTGAAGCCGCCCCCTCAGCAGCCTCGTCAATGCGGGCATTCAGGCGTTCAATTTCGCCACGGAATTTTTGAATTTCAGCAGGGCTGCCAGAGCTGGCGACAAAGGATGATTGAGCTTCACGCAGCAATCCAAGTATGCGTTGTTCAATGGTGCGCAATTCGGCTTGGCTCGCCTGCACGGCTTGCGTCTGGGCTTTGCTGGCCAACACTTCAGCCGTATCACGCACGGTTTCAATGCGACCTGCCAGATCATCAAGCTCGTGTCGGAGCAAATCTGGCAGGCCTGCTGCGTGCTGGCCTTGGCTTTGATCTACGCGGCGTGCCAGCTCGCTTAAACGGTTTTCAAGTTGCGAGAAGGCAGGCGCATTGTGAACTGCACCAGTGGCTTTGGTCGCCATATCGCCCATGCGATCTTGCAGTGATTTTAGATTATCACGGGTGCGCTTTTCGCTCACTTCAAGATGTTCAACAATATTGCGCACAGCCTTTTCCAACGCTTGGAAACCCGGGGCTTCTTCAGGGCGGGGCTGGGCTTTGACAGTTTGCGTCACCTGACGGCTCATGGTGGCCAGACGCTCGTTTATGGCTGTAAAAGCCTCAACGGTCTGGCGTTCATTGCTATCAACGCGGTTTAGAATCTTGGAAAGTGCTTCAGCTTCCTGCGCTGGCGGCATGGCATAATGTTGGGTTGTGCCACTTTCACGAAGGGCAAGACGCGATAACTGTTCGGCAATATCTTCGAGGCGTGTGGCCGCACGGTCAATTGGATGGGTGGAAATCCGGCTGCGGGTCGCGGGTCGCGTCGCAACGGGTTCTTCAACGGCTGGCGCGTCGGCTTGTTCGTTGATTGCGGAGTTTAACCATTCACCCAATGTCATGCCAGAGCGCTTGGCAGCGGTCTTGGCAATCTCGCGCAATTCAGGTTCGACACCTTTCACGCTCCATGGAATTCCTGGCTTCATTGTTAACTCTCCAAACTCGTCAGAACGCCGCAAATCAGCAGCGCAAAACACTTCTCAAATGCTGAAAGTTAACTTTCTTGGTAAAGATTAGGTTAAACATTTGTTGATTTTTGTGAATCGCACAAAACCCCCTTGTATTTTGGACCTTTAATGAATGTCGAAAATTGCCTTCATTTCCTCTCCCCTCGACCGCAACGCCAACAATCGCACAAAATTGGATTTTGTAGCAGGCAGAAGAGCCCATCCCGAAAGCCACATTTTGCAAATTTCGGGCGACGCCGTAAGGCTCGAAAATGATAAGCTTTACACGCTAAATGATGCGCCATATGCCGAAGCAATTTATCTGGGGGAAGACGAATTGGGCGAGGCTTGGTTTGCCCGCAGCATAGCCCCTGATGAAGCCCTGAAATCCATCCGCAATTTGATGTTGGAACATACAGTTTCACCAGCGAATTTATCTATTTTAGCGCAAGCTCGCAGCATTTTGCATTGGCATGAGTCCCATAAATTTTGCGCCAAATGCGGTGCCAAATCGTTAATGGCCGATGCTGGCTATCGCAGACAGTGTGAAGGGTGTGGCACCGATCATTTCCCGCGCACCGATCCTGTGGTAATTATGGCCGTGCGCCATGGCGACAAACTTCTGTTGGGCCGTCAATCGAGTTGGCCTCCAGGCATGTACTCATCTCTTGCAGGATTTATGGAGCCGGGAGAGCCCATTGAAGATGCGGTTCGTCGTGAAGTTCTTGAGGAATCTGGTATTAAAATAGGGACTGTTCATTATGTAGCCAGCCAACCGTGGCCGTTCCCGTCCAGCCTGATGATTGGCATGATTGGGGAGGCTGAAACCACTGATATTGTCATAGATAAAGCCGAACTCGATGATGCGCGCTGGTTTGAAACGGCTGAAGTTGAGTTGATGTTGACGGGCAAACACCCTGACGGCCTGACTGCCTCGCACCCCTATGCCATTGCTCACCACCTTATAAAGGCGGCACTTGAGAGAAAATGACCTATTTTATTCACACCCTAAAATAAATCGCTCGGAATACCCCAAAGCATCTTGGCGGTTCACAAAAATGATGGCAATGTCTTGTCAGACAATTGAGGCTTCACATGTATCTCGGACTGGATTTCGGCACATCAAGCGTTAAAGGCGTGTTGATTGATGCAAAACAAAAAATTATCGCAATCGCGTCATCGCCGCTCAAAGTATCGCGCCCACACTCTGGTTGGTCAGAGCAAAATCCTGAACATTGGTGGAAAGCCACCAATGCCGTGGTTGCCCAACTCAAGAAATTAAAGCCAAAAGCCGTAGCCGCCGTTGAGGGCATTGGCCTCTCCGGCCAGCAACACGGTGCGACATTGCTAGACAATGCGGGCAAGGTTTTGCGCCCCTGCATTCTGTGGAATGATGCCCGTAGTTTTGCAGAATGTGAAGATATTCTGGCCGCCGAGCCCCGTGCTATGGAGATTACCGGAAACATTCCACTGGCGGGCTTCACCGCCCCCAAATTGCTTTGGGTGAAAAAGCATGAGCCCAAAATTTTTGAAAAAGTGGCCAAGGTTCTGCTGCCCAAGGATTACATCCGCTTCCGTATGACGGGAGATTATGCCTCCGACATGTCAGACTCAGCTGGCACCTATTGGTTGGACGTTGCCAAGCGTGATTGGTCAGATGCGATGCTGAAAGCCACAGCCATGAAACGCAACCAAATGCCGAAACTGTATGAAGGCACTGACGCTACGGCAAAAATCTCTGCGGCTTTAGCCAAAGCCTGGGGCATGCCCAAGCTGCCTGTCGTTGCTGGCGGTGGTGGGGATAATGTGGCCTCTGCCATCGGTATTGGCGCGGTGAATGATGGTGATGCCTTTATTTCGCTTGGCACCTCAGGTGTGATGTTTGTATCCAACAATCGTTACAGCCCCAATGCTGGCAAAGCCGTCCACGCCTTCTGCCATGCCATGCAAGGCAAGTGGCACCAAATGGGCGTTGTGCTTTCAGCCACTGCAAGTTTGGAATGGCTAGCCGCTGTTCTGAAAACGCCTGCACCCCAACTCACCAAGGCACTCGGCACTAAATTAACCGGACCTTCGGAAGCAATTTTTCTGCCTTATCTTTCTGGCGAACGCACTCCAGTGGGCGACTCGCAAATAAGAGGCGCTATTATTGGTCTTGGCCATGAGACCGATGCCAAAGCCATGACTCATGCTGTGCTTGACGGAGTGGCTTTTGCGTTTCGCGATTGCCTCGAAGCTCTCAAAGATGCAGGCACCACTGTAAAACGCGTGATGGCGGTGGGCGGTGGCACCCATTCGGAGCTGTGGCTCAAAATCATCGCCACTGTTCTAGGTATGCCAGTTGATTTGCCAGCCGCCGGTGATGTGGGCGGTGCCTTTGGTGCAGCGCGCATGGGGTTGATGGCGGCCACGGGCGCATCTTACGATACCGTCTGCACGCCGCCAAAAATTGCCAAAACCATTCTGCCTGATCAGAAAGTCAAAGCGGCTTACGAGGCCGCTTACCAACGTTATGTAAAAATTTATCCAGCGATCAAAGGAATCTAACATGTCAAAATTTTATTCGATTTCGGAACCCATTAAATATGAAGGTCCGAACTCAACCAACGACCTCTCATACCGCTGGTATAATCCTGATCAAAAAGTTCTAGGCAAAACTATGCGTGACCATTTGCGTTTTGCGGTGTGTTATTGGCACACACTCTGCTGGCCCGGTGGCGATCCGTTCGGTGGCGAAACTTTCAATCGCCCTTGGCACCATGATGCTGATCCCATGGCTGCAGCCCGCACCAAAACCGATATACTTTTTGAAACGCTGCGCTTGCTCGACATTGATTATTTTTCGTTTCACGATCTTGATATCGCACCCGAAGGCAATTCGCTGAAAGAGTTCAATGCCAATGTTACGGCGATTGCCAAGATTCTCGAAAAGAAAATGGCAACGCATAATAAAAAACTGCTTTGGGGTACAGCTAACATGTTCTCCAACCGCCGCTTTATGGCGGGTGCTGCAACCAACCCTGATCCCGATGTGTTTGCCTATTGCGCAGCGCAAGTGAAGCACGCCATGGATGTGACCCATGATTTGGGCGGTGAAAATTACGTGATGTGGGGTGGTCGCGAAGGCTACGAAACACTCATCAACACCAAGATCGGCCAAGAGCTGAAACAAGCGGGCCGCTTCTTGTCATTGGTGGTGGAATACAAACACAAGATCGGCTTCAAAGGCCCAATTCTGATTGAGCCAAAGCCCAAGGAACCATCAACCCATCAATATGATTATGATGTGGCTTCAATCTATGGCTTGCTCAAATCTTATGGCCTCGAAAATGATGTGAAAATGAACATCGAACAAAACCACGCCATTCTGGCTGGTCACACGTTCGAACATGAAATTGCTCTGGCTTCATCGCTGGGCATTTTCGGTTCACTCGATCTCAATCGTGGCGGCTATCAAGTGGGCTGGGACACCGATCAATTCGCGATGAATATTCCAGAAATGACCTTGATGATGCTGGAAGTGATCAAAGCCGGTGGCTTCACCACTGGCGGCATGAACTTCGATGCTAAAATCCGTCGTCAGTCGATTGATCCGGATGATCTGCTTTATGGCCATGTGGCATCGATGGATGCCTGTGCACGTGCGCTTTTGAATGCTGCTAAAATTATTTCAGACGGCAAAGTGACAGCAGCCGTTGAAAAGCGTTACGCCAAATGGAGCGAGCCACAAAACAGTGCCATGCTCGACAAGGGTGCGACCCTCGATGGCATTGCAGCGCGGGTTCACAAAGATGCAATTGAGCCACAACCCGTTTCAGGCCGCCAAGAATATATCGAAGGCTTGCTCAACAACGTTTAAAAATAATAATCTAAGGGAGGATCACACATGGCAGGCAACATTAAAGGCCCCGCAATTTTCTTGGCGCAATTCGCGGGCGATGCAGCACCATTCAATTCGTTTGACTCGATTTGCAAATGGGCAGCCTCACTCGGTTATAAGGGCGTGCAAGTTCCAACATGGGATGGCCGCATGATGGATTTGAAAAAGGCCTCTGAATCCAAAACTTATTGTGATGAACTGGCTGGCACCGCTCGAAAATATGGCATTGAGATTACTGAACTCTCAAGCCATCTTCAAGGTCAGCTCGTTGCCGTGAACCCGGTCTATGACGAAGCCTTTGATGCCTTCGCGCCAAAGGAAGTGCAAGGCAATCCAAAAGCTCGTCAGGCTTGGGCGTGTGAGCAAGTGAAGATGGCAGCCAAAGCCTCCAAGCATTTGGGCCTCACCAGTCACGTGTCTTTCACCGGCGCATTGTGCTGGCCTTACCTCTATTCATGGCCACCGCGTCCACCTGGTCTCGTCAATGAGAGTTTCAATGAGCTTGCAAAACGATGGAAGCCATTGCTCGATGTGATGGATGAAAATGGCGTGGATGTGGGTTTTGAAATTCACCCCGGCGAAGATGTGATGGACGGTATTACCTTTGAGATGTTCTTGGAACGCCTCAAAGGCCACAAACGCTGCCAGATCAACTATGACCCATCGCATTTCGTTTTGCAGCAGCTCGATTATTTGGATTTCATCGACATCTATCACGAACGCATTTGCGCCTATCATGTGAAGGATGCGGAGTTTAATCCAACGGGCAGGCAGGGCGTCTATTCTGGTTTCCAACCTTGGGTAAAACGCGCTGGACGCTTCCGTTCGCTTGGTGACGGACAAGTGGATTTCTCGTCGATATTCTCAAAGCTCGCACAATATGATTATAATTCATGGGCCGTACTGGAATGGGAATGCTGCCTGAAATCATCCGATCAGGGTGCAGCCGAAGGTGCACCGTTTATCGCAAGCCATCTAATTCAAACAACTGGCAAAGCCTTTGATGATTTCGCGGGCGGTGGTGCAGATAATTCTGCGCAGATCAAGCGGATGTTGGGGATTTAAAAATGGCAATCACAGGCAGCACATCTTCTAAAAACACGGGCCGCATTCGCTATGGCATGGTGGGTGGTGGGCAGGGCGCATTTATTGGGGCCGTGCACCGTATCGCTGCGCGCATTGATGATAAATATGAATTGGTCGCAGGTGCGCTTTCATCAGACGCCGCACGGGCCAAAGCATCAGGCGCTGAACTGGGTTTGGCCGAAGATCGCTGCTACACCGATTTCAAAACCATGGCTAAAGCCGAAGCCAAACGTGCTGATGGAATTGAAGTTGTTTCAATTGTCACGCCGAACCACATGCATTTCCCAGCGGCCAAAGCTTTTATCGAAGCTGGCATTCATGTGATCTGCGATAAGCCTTTGTCGCTCAATCTCAAAGAAGCCCTCGCACTCGAAAAACTTCTGGCAAAAAATCCAAAAGTCATCTTCGCGCTCACCCATAATTACTCTGGCTACCCCATGATCCGTCAAGCCAAGGCTATGGTTGCTGCCGGTGAGCTCGGTGAAATTCGATTGGTGCAAGGCGAATATCCGCAAGATTGGTTGACGACCGATTTGGAAAAATCAGGCCAGAAGCAAGCCGCTTGGCGCACAGACCCAAAGCGTTCAGGCGCTGGCGGTTGCGTGGGCGATATTGGCACACACACTTATCAGTTGGCCACTTATGTGTCGGGCCTCACACTGCAAGAACTCTCAGCTGATCTCACTTCATTTGTGAAAGGCCGCAAGCTAGATGACAACGTCTCGGCCATGTTGCGCTTCAAAGGCGGAGCCAAAGGCCATATCTGGGCCAGCCAAGTAGCACCCGGCCATGAGAATGGTTTGAAGCTCCGCGTTTACGGTACCAAGGGCGGTTTGGAATGGACCCAAGCTGATCCTAATTATTTGTGGTTTACACCCTTTGGAGAACCTAAGCGCCTGATCACCCGCGGTGGTGCGGGCTCTGGCCCAGCAGCAGCGCGCGTCACACGTGTGCCATCTGGCCACCCTGAAGGCTATCTCGAAGGCTTCGCGAATATTTACACGGAAGTGGCCAGAGCCGTTGAAGCCAAACGCGCTGGCAAGAAACTTGATAAGGACGTTGATTTCCCCGGCATCGAAGATGGCGTCAAAGGAATGGCCTTCATTGAAGCCTGCGTAAAATCATCCGCCAAGAATGGCAAGTGGACCAAGCCCTAAGCCAAGCGTTTCCGTAGCCGTCTTAATCCTAACCACACACCAACCAATATAATTGGAATAGAGGCGAGCTTTACAAGTTCGCCATTCATCCATGGCAGGTAGGCGGCACTTTCTTCCACCAGCTTGGCAAAAATGCTGATGGCATAATAACTGATCGCCACCACCGAAAGGCCTTCTACAGTTTGTTGCAACGTGAGTTGCTGGCGCGAACTGGCTTCCATCGAGCGCAACAATTGTTGGTTCTGGCCTTCAAGCGCAATATCAACCCGTGTGCGTAGCAAATTGCTCGCCCGTTCACTGCGCACTGCTAAGCCCGAAATACGGTCGGCTACTGCGGCGCAGGTGGCAAGTGCAGGGCTGAAACGGCGGTCGAGAAACACGCCGAGGCGCTGATAACTCATCACGCGTTCTTCGCCCAATTCAGTAATGCGTTTGGCCACCAGCGTGCCGTAAGCCCGTGCCGCTGCAAAGCGATAGCTGGAACGATTGGAAAGCTCCTCCACATCACGCGCAATGGTGCTGAGGTCGACCAGCAACTTGCCGTCCTCCTCAGCACCTTTGGCTGAGAGCATATCGGAGATTGTCGCTGATAATGAATTTTCTAAAGGCCCCAAACGTTGCTGTAATTGCCGCGCCAGCGGAAAGGCTAGAAGCGCCATCATCCGGTAGGTTTCAAGTTCATGCAGCCTGCGCGTCAAACGCCCAAGCCGCATTGGCGACAGGCCTTTGTCATGCACAATCATGCGGCTATAGCCATCAGCCGCAATGCGGAAATCGGTCCACACCAGGGCCTGCCCTTGATTGACCAAAGAGCAAGCCAGTTCATCATGGCCAAATATATCAAGCAGGTCCGCAGCGCTGGGCACTTTGTTGGCCTTGCCCAAGATGTGGGTATGAATGGCCACCAATCTTTTGCCCGGGAGGCTGGCCACCCAATCAGCCGGTAAATTCGAAATTGCTTCACAGCCAGCTTGCTTACCTTCAACAGTGACGCTGATCCTGTAAAATTCACCGTGACGTTCAAACTTGAAAAGTCCATTAGCAATTTGCCCAGAATGATGAACCGCACCAGCCGCAGGAAGTGGCTTTTCAAATTTTTGAAACAGTTGTGACACATGCACAAGTGGATCAGCGTCCGTTGCCGTCACCGTGTAAGCCAGATGGGTGACGCGCGCCGGGGCATTCACAGGCAGCCCAGGCCGCCCATGCAGCTCGTTGTTTAAGACAAATCTAAGTTCGTGGTCGCTCATGGTTCTACCTTATGGGAGAGTCTCCAAAACTATCTTGCGGCGCAACACCGCACCCTTTTTAAATTTTGAGGGGCGCACCTCATTTTTAGACTTTCGCTGCCAAACAAAATCGGTATAAGGCTCCCGAAATCTAAAAGTCACGTTTAAGGAGCATTTCATGGCTAAGGTAAGAGTTGCAATTAACGGCTTCGGCCGCATCGGGCGCAATGTTGTGCGCGCCATTTATGAATCGGGCCGCAAGGACATTGATATCGTCGGCATCAATGATTTGGGCCCTGTAGAAACCAACGCTCACTTGTTGCGCTTTGACTCAGTTCATGGCCGGTTCCCGCATGAAGTGAAAGTGAATGGCGATGCCATCAACATTGGCTCTGACACATTCAAAGTAACAGCCCACCGCGATCCAGCCAACTTGCCTTGGAAAGAATTGGGCGTTGATATTGCTTTGGAATGCACCGGCATTTTCACCGCGAAAGATAAAGCTTCAGCTCATTTGACAGCAGGCGCAAAGCGCGTGCTCGTTTCAGCCCCTTGCGACAATGCAGATTTCACTGTGGTTTATGGCGTGAACCATCAAGACCTCAAAGCTGATCACATCGTTGTATCAAACGCATCCTGCACCACCAACTGTTTGGCCCCGGTGGTCAGCGTGTTGCACAAAGCGGTTGGCATTGATCATGGCTTTATGACCACCATTCATGCCTATACTGGCGACCAACCGACCCTCGATACAATGCACAAGGATCTCTACCGTGGCCGCGCCGCTGCCATGTCCATGATCCCAACATCAACTGGTGCTGCCAAAGCCATTGGTTTGGTAATTCCTGAATTGAAGGGTCGCTTGGACGGCACATCAATCCGCGTGCCAACGCCAAACGTTTCAGTAGTGGATTTCAAGTTCGTTGCAAAACGCGCTACAACTATTGAAGAAATCAATGCCGCAATCAAGGCTGCTGCTGATGGTCACTTGAAGGGCATCTTAGGCTACACCTTGGCTCCAAATGTGTCGATCGACTTCAACCATGATTCACATTCTTCAACATTCCACATGGATCAAACCAAGGTTGTTGAAGGCACATTGGTTCGCATTCTGTCATGGTACGACAATGAGTGGGGCTTCTCCAACCGCATGAGCGACACTGCCGTTGCCATGGGTGCACTGATCTAATCTCTTCACCGCAGAGATTTTTCCGACTACAAGGGGTGCATGAAAATGCGCCCCTTAATTATTTCTCCTTCCATTCTCTCCGCCGATTTCTCAAAGCTTGGTGATGAAGTTATTGCCATCGACAAGGGCGGCGCTGATTGGATTCACGTCGATGTGATGGACGGCCATTTCGTGCCCAACATCACGTATGGCGCACCCGTAATGCAATGCATCCGTAAATGTACTGCGAAACTGTTCGATGTACATTTGATGATATCTCCAGCCGATCAGTATTTTGCTCAGTTTGCGGCAGCAGGTGCCGATCTGATAACTGTCCACGCTGAAGCTGGCCCGCATTTAGATCGTAGCTTGCAGGCCATTAGAAGCTTGGGCAAAAAAGTGGGCGTCGCTTTGAACCCGGCAACACCGGTTTCAGTTTTAGAATACGTCATCGACCGCCTCGATCTTATTTTAATTATGACTGTAAACCCCGGCTTCGGTGGGCAAACTTTTATCCACGGCACACTCGAAAAAATCCGCCAAGCCAAAGCGCTGGTGGCGGGCCGCAATATCGATATTGAAGTTGACGGTGGAGTGACCGACGACAATGCTGGCGCAATCGTCAAAGCCGGAGCCAATGTTTTGGTAGCCGGGTCAAGCATTTTCAAAGGCACTGATTATGCAGCGAATATTAAGGCGATTAGAAATGCGGCACTTAGCATTTCCGTTTAACTTTTCCTTCTCCACAAAGTTGGGCAGGTGGATCGCGCCCCTTTCTTGGCGCGAGACGGATGGGGTAGCTCAAGTATCAAATTTGAGACTACAGCTGCCCCACCCCAGCCCTCCCCGCTCTGCGAGGAGGGAGAAGTGAAGGAAAAATATTCCGATTTAAAAGACCCCGGCATCCGCGAATTTCTGATTGCGGGCGAGAGTATTTATCCGGCTGATGCGGTGAATTTCACCATGGCCGAGCAGCGCGAATTTTATAATAGATATTGCGCGCACTTTAGAAAGCCACGGCCCGCTTCAATCACTGTTACAGATTTTGAAGTGGGCGCTATTCCTTGCCGTCGCTACACGCCAAAGTCTCCAACAGCAAAACTGCTCTATCTCCATGGCGGTGGTTTTGTTGTGGGTGGGCTTGAAAGCCATGATGATATTTGTGCTGAACTGGCAGAGGGTGCCAACGTTGAAGTGACGGCGGTTGAATATCGCTTGGCCCCCGAGCATCCATTTCCCGCAGCCTTCGATGATGCGTGGACGGTGCTCAATCATATCGGCCCGTGCATAGTAGCAGGCGATAGCGCGGGCGGAAATCTTGCAGCCGTACTCTGTTTGAAATCACGCGATGTGAAAGGCCCAAAAATCTTGGGCCAAGTTCTGATTTATCCGGGCCTCGGCGGCAATATGAGCAAGGGCTCATACATCACCCAAGCCAATGCGCCAGGGCTCACTGCAACCGATGTGATTTACTACCGCGACACTTATCAGGGTGGTGGTCACAAATATGCGGAGCCCCTGCACGAAATTAATTATGAAAATTTACCGCCTGCATTTTTAGTGGCAGCAGGCAATGATCCCCTGCATGATGATTGCGCGGCCTATGCGGAAAAACTGATCGCAATTGGTGGTAAAGCGACTGTTCGAGATGAACCTTTGTTAATCCACGCATTCCTCCGCGCCCGCCATATGAGCCAACCTGCCGCAGCTTCATTTCAAGCAATCATTGCGGCCATCAAGGGTTTTGCTGCATAGTGCCTGTTGAACAAGCAAGAGCACATTATGGCCATCAAGACCGTCACCAAGTTTCCACGCAAAACTAAAGAAGTTGAAAATTTCTGGATACCCATGTCCGATGGCGTGAAGCTGGCGGCGCGCATGTTCTTGCCAGTTGATGCCGAAAAAAATCCAGTGCCAGCGCTGCTCGAATATCTGCCTTACCGCAAACGTGATGGCACCCATGTGCGGGATGCGCTCACTCACCCCTACTTGGCTGGCCATGGTTATGCGAGTGTTCGCGTAGATATGCGAGGCTCCGGTGACTCAGAAGGCTTGATGACCGACGAATACACCAAGCAGGAACAAGACGACGCCATTGAAGTCATCGCTTGGCTCGCTAAACAAAAATGGTGCTCCGGCAAAGTGGGCATGTTCGGAATTTCGTGGGGTGGCTTTAACGCTTTGCAAGTGGCGGCCCGTCAACCACCAGCGTTGAAGGCCATCGTTACCATCTGCTCAACAGATGATCGCTATGAAGATGATATTCATTACAAGGGCGGAACCCTTCTGAATGAAAATCTCGGCTGGGCCGCAACCATGCTGGCCTATTCATCACGCTCACCTGATCCAAAAATCGTTGGCAATAAATGGCGCAAAATGTGGATGGAGCGTTTGAAGAACGAACCCTTCTTGTTGATCCCGTGGCTGCAGCATCCGCACCGCGATGCCTATTGGAAGCACGGTTCCGTTTGTGAAAACTTCAGCAACATGACAGCGGCAACATTGGTTGTTGGTGCTTGGAATGATGCTTACTCTAACGCCGTTCCACGATTGATGAGAGGCCTTCGCTGCCCGCGCAAAGCTATCGTCGGGCCATGGGTGCATAAATATCCGCACTTTGCAGTGCCTGAACCGAAGATCGGTTTCTTGCAGGAAATGCTGCGTTGGTGGGATTTCTATTTGAAAGATGTGAACACAGGCGTCACGCTCGATTCCGATTACCGCGTTTATGTGATGGACGCGTATAAACCTGGAAAATTCCCAGAGAAAATTGAAGGCCGCTGGATTGCTGAAAACTATTGGGGCTTTGGCAATACATTAACAAAAACCTGGGCGCTCACCAGCAAAGGCATTGCCGCCGCGCGTGGCGAAGAAAAAGCCTATGCAATTACCTCAAAGCAAAACACCGGCTTTGACGGTGGTGAATATTGCATCATTTGGTTAGGCCCAGAATTTCCGGGCGACCAGAAGAAAGATGATGCGCAGTCGATCACTTTTGATAGTCCGGTGTTGATCGATGATATTGATATCGTCGGTCAACCCACTATTGATCTGGAATTCTCTGTCGACAAACCTGTGGCTCACATTGCCGTGCGCCTCAACGATGTGTGGCCCTCAGGCGAGGTGAGCCGCATCACCTATCATCTGCAAAATTTATGTATGCGTGACAATCGCGAAGTGCCATCGGTTCTTGAACCCGGCAAGCGCTACTCCATGAAAATAAAAATGGATGATATTGCGTGGCGTGTGCCCAAGGGCCATAAATTGCGCGTGTCGATTTCCACATCCTACTTCCCGATGATGTGGCCGGCCCCTGAGCCTGTGACACTCACAGTCTATGCCGGAAAATCTGATCTCAATATTCCGATCCGCAAAAAACCGGAGACGGAAAAACCTGTCGAGTTTGCAGAAGCACAGGCGGCAAAACCCGTCGTGCAAAAACAACTCAAGAAGCCTTCCAATAAACGTGACGTCACCGTTGATCCCAAAACCGGTGAAACTAAAATGTCGATCGTTGATGATTTTGGCACACAGGAAATCCAACCGCATGGCATGATCATTTGGGGCGCTGGTCGTGAGAATTATTCGATTTTGCCGGATGATCCCTTGTCGGCCAAAATGGAAACCCATTGGACCGAAGGCCGAAAGCGCGGCACCTGGGAAACCCGCACCGAGACTTATGGTCGGTTGACCGCAACCAAAACTCACTGGATTGTATGGGGTAAAATTGAAGCCTATGAAGGCAAGAAGAAAGTGTTTTCTAAAGAATTCAATGAAGCCATTGAGAGAAAGCTACAGTGATCCACATGCCGCCGCCCCACGTTATAAAAATACAAAGGTGGTTATTCGGCCATGGCTTCTATGACATTCAACATGACTGAAAAAACCGCTTTAAAACCGCGCAATGATGAATATTCGGCTTTGCTCACGCGTGTTGCGCAAACACGCGACCGGGCGGCCTTTGCAGCTTTATTTGATCATTTTGCCCCGCGCGTAAAAAGTTTTATGATGCGCAAAGGCTCCAATGCCGAGCAGGCCGAGGATTTGGTGCAGGAAGCCATGATTGCGGTGTGGACTAAGGCTGCTATGTTCTCGTCAGATCGCGGATCGGTGTCCACATGGATATTCACCATCGCTCGTAATTTGCGCATTGACCGCCTGCGCCGTGAAAAATCACAACTCTATACTGATTTAGAGGATTTTGACGCGCCAGACTTGCGCACAGATGCTGAGGAAAATCTCGGTCGTTCACAGGAAGATAACCATGTCGCCATCGCTTTGGCGCAAATTCCTGAGGAACAACGGCAATTATTGATCCTTTCCTATGTGGAAGACGTACCTCAAAGTGAGATAGCCACGCGGCTCAATATTCCGCTGGGCACTGTGAAATCGAGAATGCGCTTAGGCTACAGTCGTTTGCGCAAATTATTGGAGTCGATGACGTGACGATTACTCATCATCTTGATGATGCCACCATTCTGGCCTTTGCCGCAGGAACTGTAGGCGAAGCCCATTCAGTCGTCGTGGCCGCTCACATGAGCCTATGCCCAACTTGCCGCGCAGCACTGCGCGCTGCAGAAAGTGTGGGTGGTGGAATTTTAGCGAGCCAGCCGGAAGCCGCCGTGTCTGATGTTTGTCGGGCTGCAACTTTGGCCAGTCTTGATGCCGCTCCCGCGAAAAAGCATTTTCCAGTGCCCCACGGTGAATTACCAATCGCCTTATCGCGCGCCCTTGGTGGAAAATCCTTGAGCGATATTAAGTGGCACAAAAAGGCACCAGGTGTTGCAACTTTTGATGTGCCAATGCCCAAGGGTGAGCGCACACATTTAAAACTTCTCCGCATCGGCACTGGCCGTGCCATGCCAGAGCACGGTCATGGCGGCGAAGAATTGACACTCATTCTCAAGGGATCTTACTCAGATCACATGGGTAAATTCAGCGTCGGTGATGTGGCCGATCTGGATGAAGAAATTGAACATCAGCCAGTGGTAGATTCGGCTGAGGATTGCATCTGCCTTGTGGCCACTGAAGCGCCAACAAAGTTCAAATCCTTTTGGGCGAGATTGGTTCAACCTTTCGTCGGCATCTAATCTATGGCGTTGCCTTGGCGGCTGGTGTGGATCACAGGCGCCTCCACCGGCATTGGTGCTGAGATTGCAAAACAATTGGCAGAGCAGGGCGTTGTAGTAGCCACGTCAGCTCGTAAAGCGGATGTCTTGAAAGCTGCTGCTCAATTCAACTCCAATCTAAAGCCTTATCCTCTCAATGTAACAGACTCCGCCGCTGTGGCCGCAACTTTCGCACAGATTGAAAATGATTTGGGTGCAGTCGATCTGGTGATCGCAGGCGCTGGAACTTATGCCCCTTTGCACCTTGATCAGTTCAAGGCCGAAGCCTTCCAAAGCACTTACCAAGTCAATTACTTGGGCGTGATTAATGTACTCTCTGCCATCTTGCCAAAGTTCCGCGCCAGAAAATCTGGTCACATTGCGTGGGTAGCCTCGGTGGCGGGTTATATCGGGTTGCCGCAAGCCGCCAGTTATGGCCCCACCAAAGCGGCCTTGATCAATCTGGCTGAATGCCTCCAACCAGACTTGGCCGTTGAAGGCATTACCACCAGCATCATCAACCCAGGTTTTGTGAAAACTCCACTGACTGCGCAAAATGATTTCGCCATGCCATTTCTTATGGAGGTTGCAGACGCGGCGCGATTGACCATCGGGGGCCTTGCCAAAAAGAAATTCGAAATTGCCTATCCGTGGAAATTTGTTTGGATTCTCAAAGTGTTACAGCTGTTGCCATACACTTGGTTCTTGGCGCTGGTGCGGAAATTTGTGCTGAAGCGCTGATCTCCAATATGAACGCCAGATAAATGCCGCAATCAGCTTGGGTTCAGGGCTGCTCTCCTAATGTGCATCATCAAATGCTTTTAAGAGGGACGAATATCATGAACCGCTTTTTCAAATCTGCCGCCGCCGCACTCATTCTCGCAGGCCTGATGACATCATCCGCCTTCGCTGGCCAAGCCAAACCTTTCGCAGGCGTAGTTATCGTGCCAGCCTCGGCCCAGCCTGAAACTCAAATTGAAATGCAGCCCGCTTTCAAGCGTGGCCAAATTATTTCTTACGCTTCGGACAAAAAGCCAGGCTCCATCATTGTCGATACCAAATCCAACCATCTCTATTATGTTTTAGGCATGGACCGCGCTGTCATGTATCGCGTGGCGACGGCTAAAAAAGGTTTTGAATGGTCTGGCGTCAACAAAGTGACAAGCAAAACCCAATGGCCAGATTGGCGTCCACCAGTCGAAATGCAAGCCCGCCGCCCTGAGCTGCCAGCCTTCATGGCTGGTGGTCCAAAGAATCCACTGGGAGCCCGTGCGATCTATCTGGGTTCCACAATTTACCGCATCCACGGCACCAATGAACCAAAGTCAATTGGCAAAGCTGCATCGTCAGGCTGCATCCGTATGTTGAACGAAGACGTGAGCGAGCTTTATAAGTTTGTGAAGATGGGTGCGGAAGTGACCGTGCTATAATTCTCACACGATGTGCGACAGTGAGCGAAGGGCTTCGACGATGGCGTCGAAGCCCTTCTTCGCAGGAACCGAAACATTGCGCGCGCGCATATAAGAATGGGCAAGGGCCGGTTCTTCACGCACCGTGCAGGCAATGCCTGCAGCCCTGAGTTTTTCCGCAAAAATAATCCCGTCATCATGCAATGGGTCATGCCCAGCCACAGTGATGAAAGCTGGCGGCAAGCCTGAAACATCTTGTGCTAAATTCGGCACTGCCATTTCATCGCGCCAATTCGGGTTGCCATCAGGTCCCAAAAAACTGGCGAGATAATAAATCATGTCAGCTCTTGTGAGGCAGGGTGCATTGGCGTTGCGAAGATAAGACGGTGTCTGAATATCAACACCCAAGACCGGATAAATCAAAACCATGCCCTTGAGTTGAGGCATTCCCAGCGCCTTTAAATGCAGCGCCAACCCGGCCGACATTTGCCCGCCGGCACTGTCTCCTGCTGCAACAATGTCCTCAGAAACATTCTCACGCATCCAACGCCAAACTTTCAGTGAGTCTTCGAGTTGCGCCGGATGAATGTTTTCTGGAGCTAAACGATAATCCACCAGCGCCACTGTACAACGAGCACCCACTGCCATTTCCGCGCACATATCATCATGGGTTTCCGGTCCACCCAAAACCCAACCGCCACCATGAAAATAGAGAACACCGGTTTTGATCGTTGAGTTTTGCGGCGTATAAAGTCGAAATTTCACGCCGTCAGTTTCAAGGTCTTGCACAAGCAAGCCTGCAGGACGGACGCTCCTAAATTTTTTGCAAACCTCATTCCAAACCGCGCGTTGCCTATCAAGCGGCCAAGTTACAGCCTCAATCGGCGTCTGTGCGCTGAGTTCAGCGTTGAATGCCAGCATTCCGGAATCGAGATTCATATTTGCTCCTCAGTTGACACCCAACTCTAACCTATTGTCCCTTCTCCACAAAGTGGAGTAGGTGCCCCTCTTGGGGCGGATG
>JANPGD010000109.1:0-5622 GCA_031423845.1 Hyphomicrobiales bacterium
CGCGCGGGTTCTTCACGCTGTTCTTAGCGCATACGACCACTGGTCTGTGTTTTGTTGCGGCAACGGTACAGGCGCGGCTCAGTGGATTTGATACAACACTCGAAGAAGCATCAGCTGATTTAGGCGCGAGCAAATTGCAGACATTCTGGCGCATCACACTCCCGCTCATCTTGCCTGCAGTTCTTTCCGGATGGGCGCTGGCTTTTGTGCTGTCGTTTGATGATTTGATCATTTCAAGTCTGGTCACTGGCCCCGGTGCCACTACGCTACCCATGCGCCTCTACAGTCAAATGCGATTGGGTGTGACGCCGGAGGTGAATGCGGCCAGCACATTAATGGTTGTTGCGGCTGTAGCAGTGTTGTTCTTCAGTCTTTGGGTGAGCCAGAGAAAAAAGGTCTCGCCATAAACGTCTGTGCGGCGATGATTGTGTCTTGACGGATTTTTGGCAGTCTTACCTCAACACCCGGTTCAGCCCGTCTTTCATCGATCCAGCCGAGATAAGCGAAGCCCCGCAAGGTGAGAAAAAAGTCTAAGGCATTTTCATTCAGCGCGGATAGATCGCGGACCCCGCGATAGCCTGCAAAGAGCGACATCTTCATTGTTTCATAGTGAGGTTCATCACGATTTTTTACCAGTGCAGTGGCAAAATCATACATGCGAAAACCAAAGCCACTGTCATCAAAGTCGATGAAATGAGTTTGTGTCCCTGTGACCAAAATATTTTGGCGCACGAAGTCGGCATGGATCAAACCATAGTCACCGCCGGCAGCTTTAAACAAATCAAGCTCACGACTGGCTTTGCCGCGCGCGGCTTGAAGGAGTGTCTGGTCGTCAACACTAAGACCCGATGCATCCCAGAAGCGGCCCCAGAAGGGCGTTTCGCCTAAGAATCCATCACGGTCCCAAGCATGGCGATTGAAGTTTTGAGGGAGCGCCCAAGCATCAGAAATGGCATGGAGTTTTGCCATGCCTACGCCAAGATTGAAGAAGATATTTTCCAACTCATTCTTGGTTTGGGTTAGTGCCGCATTACTTCTACCCAGAGCCTCGCCATCCAACCAAGATAGAAGATCGACGATGTGGGTGCGGCTTTCAATAGAGACCTCGGTGAGAAATGAACCTGCTTCATTGGCAAAGGGGGATGGAACTTGCAGATTATTGTGCGCCAGATGTGCCATCCAGAGGAGTTCCGATTCAATGTCGATTTTGTCGTGATAACCAAAGCGATGTACGCGCAAGGCTGCAGGGCCAGTCGTTGTTTCTACTTTATAGACCGTATTTTCGCGGTGCATAAAAAGCTGTGGTTCGCCCATAATGCAAGGCCATTGCTGGCAAGCGAGTTTTGCAATGTGGGTGGCTGCTGCGAGAGTTTCATCCACAATCAAAGCGCCTGCAAACACTCATCGAGTGTGGATAACATAATATCCGCTTCCGGTTTTCCAAAGGGCATGGGTGGGCGAATTTTTAGCACGTTATAAAAAATACCGTTGCTACCCATAAGTACGCCCTTTTGGCGCATCATATTCACAACGCGTTCGGCTTCTGCCTTGGCCGGCTGCTTAGTTTTGCGATCAAGCACAAGCTCAGCACCAATTGCTAAACCAGAGCCGCGCACATCACCGATGATTGAGTGCTTATCAGAAAGTTTGCGCAAGCCGTCGCGGAGATAGTTACCTGTGTCGTGTGCCTTGGTAATTAAGTTTTCTTTGTCGAGCACATCCAACACGGCATTGGCGGCGGCACATGAAACGGGGTTGCCGCCGAATGTGTTGAAATAGCCAAAGGCATTGCGAAACGCCCCCATGATCTCGAGCGAGGTGGCTATAGCGGCAATGGGGTGGCCGTTGCCCATGGGTTTGCCCATGGTTACAATATCAGGGGCAAAGCCTGCATGTTGGTGGCCCCAGAAATGGGTGCCGATGCGACCAAAACCGGGCTGCACTTCGTCGGCGATGATTACGCCTCCAGCTTTGCGCACGGCGGCGATTGCACCCTCAAGGAAACCTGAGGCAAGATCGGGGAAACCTTCATTCACGAAAGCCGGGCATATTATCATGCCGGAAACGCCGTGGCCCGATTCAATCAACGACGCGCAAGCCTTCTCGACGTCTTCGGCGAAGGCTTTGGCATGAGCGGTATTGTCTCCACCAATTGGGCGATAGCTGTCTGGGGCTTTGATGTGACGCACATTTTTAGCAAACCCGCCAATAGGGGGCTTTGTAGTGGAGAGTTGAGACACGGCCGTTGTGTTGCCATGATAGGTATGATCAGTGGCGATAATGCCAATCTTTCCGGTGATCGCCTGTGCCATGCGTAAAGCCACATCATTGGCTTCGCTGCCAGTGCACACCATAATGGCAGAGGTGATGTTACACGTGAATGTGCGCATCAAGCGCTCAACATAATCCAGAATGCCTTCATGCAAATAGCGTGTGTGGGTGTTGAGGATCGAGGCCTGCTTGCATATAGCTTCAACCACATGGGGATGGCAGTGGCCAACATGCGGCACATTGTTGTAGCAATCGAGATATTTCTTCCCGTCGGCATCCGTCAACCACACACCTTTGCTGCTGACGATGTGAAGGGGTTCATCGTAAAATAAACGCACATTGGGACCGAGCAGTTTTTCACGGCGCTTTATCTGTTCTGCGGTGCTCATAATTGCGCACCCTTCAAGGCAACATCCAATGCTGAGAGTATGCGCTGTATGTCGGTTGTGGTGACAATCAACGGTGGAGACAGAATGATGTTGGGGCCAGAGGTGCGCACCATCACTCCGTTTTGGTAAGCGATTTCTTGAACCTTTTGCACGACGTCTTTCGCAGCTGATGCTTTGGTCTGACGATTGGACACGAGTTCAAGACAACACATCAAGCCTTTGCCGCGCGCATCGCCGATGAGTTCATGCTGCTCTTTCAATTTGTGCAAACCAGTGAGCAGTTCAAGCCCACGGGCGGCAGCGTTTTCGACGACATTCAGTCGCTTGGTTTCTGCCAAACAAGCCAAGGCTGCAGCGGCCCCAACCGGATGGCCGGAATAGGTGTAGCCGTGACCAATTGATGCCAATGGAGATTTTGAGGTTTCGAAAACATCCACCAATTTCTCATGAATCATTACAGCGCCAAATGGAAAATATCCGTTGGTGATCGCCTTTGCCGTGCACATCATATCAGGTTGCACGCCCCAGAGGCGTGAGCCGGACCACGCGCCAGTGCGGCCAAAGGCAGTGATCACCTCGTCGGCAATCAACAGAATGCCATGCTTGTCGCAAATGGCGCGCATCAATGGCATGAAGGTTTCATGCGGCACGATCACACCGCCTGCGCCCAAGACGGGTTCCAAGATAAAGGCCGCGATTGTATCAGCCCCCTGAAAGGCGATTTCATCTTCAAACAAGGCGGCAATTTTCTTGGCGATTTCAGCGCCGTCCGTAGTGTTAAAGGGATTGCGATAATCCCATGGTGCGGGGAGATGAAACACACCGGGCAACAATGGCTCATAGGCGCGGCGGAAATTTGAATTGCCGTTTACCGAAGCACCACCAAAATGGGTGCCGTGGTAGCCTTTTTTTAAGGCGAAAAATTTAGTGCGTTCTGGTTGGCCTTTAATTTTATGATATTGCCGCGCGAGACGCAAAGTTGACTCAACGGAATCTGAGCCACCTGAAGTGAAGAAGCTGCGTGTCAGACCATCGGGTTTAAAAAATTCTGCAAGTTCATATGAAAGCTCAATCAATGGTGAATTGCTGGTGCCACGAAATGTCGAGTAATAAGGAAGTTCGCTCAGTTGATCGCGAATAGCTTTTTTTACGAGCTCGCAAGAGTAGCCTAAATTTACATTCCACAAACCGCCCACAGCATCCAACACAGAGTGCCCATCAATGTCGGTGATCTCAACTCCACGGGCGCTGTTTATGATTTGTGGCGGATTGCTGCGCATCTCGCCCGCGTTGGCCATGGCGTGCCACATATGACGGGCATTATTTTCTTTCAAAAAATTAGCATTACGCATGTTGAAGTTCCTTCGTCGAATTTTCTAAATATGAAAGTGCCAAGGCGTAAGAATTTGCAGGTTGGGTCACATCAAAATGAACAGTATTCATGCCAAAATCTTTGGCACCAACTATATTTTTTAACTGATCATCTACAAACACACATTCTGAAGACTTCAGATTCATACCATCAGTAATGAACGCATATGCACGCGGGTCTGGTTTCAAGATTTTTGTATATGTGGCGTCAATAATTAATTCGAAATCAGCAAGGAATGGCAGCTTGTCGCGAAATCCCACGCCATAGAAGAGATCAAGTTCATTTGATAAAATTGCAAGTTTGTGGCCGTTAGCTTTTGCGGCTATGAGCGCCGAAAGGAATTCCGGCCTTATCATCTTTGCGGGATCTTCGCCCCGAATGCGTTGCAAAAATTCTGGTAAAGTGTTCCAAGTTTCACCAACTAATTTTCCTGTTTCTGATGCGCGCGTGTACCAATATTCGCGTTCACTGATTGCGCCTGCTTGCATTGATTGCCAAAGCGGATCATGTTTTGGGTCAAATGGCCCTCGCCATTTGAGTGTACCAAGCGGAAGGCCAAGGGCTCGCTCACTATCATTATGGGTTTCAAAAACCGTGCGAGAAATAACGCCACCAAAATCGAGGACTAAGGTACTCAATGCTCACTCCTTTTCATGATGCTCTGCTTAGCCTAGCCCTGCGGCCTGAAAGTTGTTGTGAAATCTCTTCTGCTGTTTTCTGGATCAGTGGGCCAAACTCAGAAATGGCATTTAGCGTCATGCGCAAAGAAGGAACCGCAATTGCAATTGCGCCTATTGGTTTGCCTGATTGATCGCGAATAGCTGCGGCTACGCTGCTAACATCATCCTGAAGAGTTTGATTGCTGAATGAATAACCGCGGGCATTCGCTTCATGTATTGATGCTAAAATGGATTCACTGCTCGTCAAAGTTTTCGAGGTGAACTGAACCATAGGTTTGCGCAGTTGTGCTTCTATAAAAGTTGGCGATGAGGCAGAAAGAAATGCAATGCCTGATGCCGTTGCGTGCAAAGGGAGTTTTTGACCTTGCTCCAAATTGACGCGAATGGGTTTTGTGGAATGCTCTGTGCAGATGGAGAGAAGTATCCCAGCGCTATATTCAGAAGCATGAACGGTTTCGTTAGTTTGCTCGGAAAGTGTACGAACAAAAGGTAGGGTCGTGCGATAAAGTGAAAATCGCTCCTCGCGAATTTTACCGAGGACTTGAAGCGCAGGACCAAGTTCGTATTCACGGCTATCCGCATTCTGAACAACATAGCCGTTGGTTGCCAGCTCAACTAACATTCGTCGGGTCGTTGCTTTGTCAAAACCAGCTGCATTCGCGATCCCGGTCAAACCTTTTGGACCCTGAGTGCGCGCTAAAATATCAAGTAATCCCAATGCTTTACTTACTGTACCCATAGGATTTCAGGGCCCCGCCATATTTAACATGTAAAATAGCTTGACACCACATTGATATATTTGCAAGTCTATATTCGCACTGATGGTTCAAATAATGAAACAATTAAAAATCAGGCGTCGCCAATTTGAGGAGGGAAAATCCATGGCAAATACTTCAACGGCATCTGGCGC
>JANPGD010000110.1:0-2390 GCA_031423845.1 Hyphomicrobiales bacterium
GTTGCAGCGGTTCCGTTAAACTTCAAATTATCACAAGTCAGCGGATGGAAATAAATGGCATCAGGCTGAACATTTGCAAACACATAACCCGTTTCATTATCACCTTCTCTAAATTGAGCGAGCCACCATTGATTTGAGATTGGAACAAACAACACTTGCATGGGCTTGCCCTTGCTTTTGATGATGTAGTGTTGGCCTTCAGCTAAAAAGACAACAGGTTCATTTTCGAGCTTCCATAGATCTCTTTCCAGCGTGAAGGACGCATAGGTTCCGCCATGCTTGCCTAACAGAGGTTGTCCTGCTTGATCATCAAAATTGGGTTTTGGCGATTGCAATACGCAGGCGCTGAGAGCCAGTGCTGCAATGAATGAAAAAATAATCCTGAGATACATATTCACCTCCGTCGATTTGTTTAAATCTATGTCTGCTTCTGGGCATAACCAAGGCGAGCGTTCAGCTTTTCCAAAAGTTCTAATGCCGCGTCAGGAATTACTGTGCCGGGTGGAAACACCGCCGCCGCCCCCATATCCAAAAGCGTGGCCACATCATTCGGAGGAATAACACCACCGACAACGATCAACATATCATCACGCCCCAAAGCCTGAAGGGACGCTTTTAATTCCGGCACATGCGATAGATGCCCCGCCGCCAATGACGACACACCCACAATATGAACATTCTGCGCCACAGCTCGCGCGGCCACTTCATGCGGTGTGGCAAACAACGCACCCACATGCACATCAAAGCCCATATCGTCAAAAGCCGAAGCAATCACCTTCTGCCCGCGATCATGGCCATCTTGACCGATCTTGGCCACCAACATACTGGGCGCTCGGCCTTCAAATTCGGTGAAAGCCGCAACTGCATTTTGTGCAGCAACCAAACCATCACCACCGTTTTGCGCCGCTTGATAAATACCACGCACCAATTGCGGAGTTGCTTCATGGCGGCTCCATGCGCTTTCGAGGGCCGTGGAGATTTCACCCACCGTGGCTTTGGCCCGTGCAGCAATAACAGAAGCTGCAAGTAAATTACCTTCGCCGCTTTTTGCAATTTTTGTGAGCGTAGCCAATGCGCTCTCTACATCTTGAGAATTACGTTCACGGCGTAAGCGCTCAAGCTTTTCAATTTGAGCCGCCCGCACCGCTGAGTTATCAATTTTGCGAACTTCGAGAACGGGCTCTGCATCCACTTTGTAAGCATTCACACCCACTACCATTTGAGTGCCAGAATCGATCCGCGCCTGTGTGGCCGCCGCGGCTTCTTCAATGCGTCGCTTAGGAAGGCCCAATTCAATCGCCTTAGCCATGCCTCCGATATTTTCAATTTCAGCAAGATGAATCCGCACCCGTGCAATCAGATCGTCAGTGAGTTGTTCCATAAAATATGATCCACCCCACGGATCAATCACATCACACGTGCCAGCTTCTTTCTGCAGAAAAATCTGAGTGTCGCGCGCAATGCCTGCTGAAAAATCAGTGGGCAGGGCCAGCGCTTCATCCAGTGCGTTGGTGTGCAATGATTGTGTGCCACCATGAACGGCGGCCATCGCTTCAATCGTCGTGCGCGTTACATTATTGAACACATCTTGTGCAGAGAGGCTCCACCCACTCGTCTGGCAATGGGTGCGAAGCATAAGTGAGCGTTCATCCTTGGGCGAAAACACCGCCATCATCTCCGCCCATAACACACGCGCGGCCCGCAGCTTGGCGATTTCCATAAAATAATTCATGCCGATGCCGAAAAAGAACGAAAGGCGCGGCGCAAACTTGTCGATGTTTAATCCAGCAACAATGCCAGCCTTCACATATTCCAAACCATCGGCCAGCGTATAGGCCAGCTCCAAATCCGCTGTCGCTCCCGCCTCTTGCATGTGATAGCCGGAAATCGATATCGAGTTAAACTTCGGCATGCAAGCTGATGTGTATTTAAAAATATCAGACGCAATGCGCAGTGATTGTGTCGGTGGATAGATATAAGTGTTGCGCACCATAAATTCTTTCAGAATATCATTCTGAATAGTGCCAGATAATTTTTCTGGCGGCACACCTTGTTCTTCACCCGCCACAATATACAAAGCCATAATGGGCAGCACCGCGCCATTCATCGTCATCGAAACACTCATGCTGTCGAGTGGGATGCCATCAAACAGCGTGCGCATATCTAGTATTGAATCAATCGCGACACCCGCCATGCCCACATCACCGGACACGCGTGGATGATCAGAGTCATAACCACGATGTGTGGCCAAATCGAAGGCGATTGAAAGCACTTTTTGCCCCGCCGCTAAATTGCGCCGATAGAATGCGTTGGAATCTTCGGCCGTTGAAAACCCCGCATATTGGCGGATGGTCCAAGGCTGCGACGTGTACATGCTCGGGTAAGGCCCA
>JANPGD010000111.1:0-20900 GCA_031423845.1 Hyphomicrobiales bacterium
CTCTGGCACCCGCTTCGTCTTTAGGAGTCCCATGAACTTCCATTGCTATGCCGGGGAAAGCATCTTTCAAGCGCTTCTCGATCAATGATATGGCAAGATGTGTCACATCAATGCCAATCCATTGGCGATTAAGTTTCTGCGCCGCATGAACCGTTGTGCCACACCCACAGAACGGATCCAAAACCACGTCGCCTTCATTGGATGAGGCAGAGAGAATACGTTCGAGCAAAGCAACAGGTTTTTGTGTTGGATAGCCGAGGCGTTCTTGGGCTTGGGAATTGATTGGTGAAATATCTGACCAAATTGTTCCCATCACGCCACCTTCCATTTCTGCGAGATAGCGCTTCACTCTTGGTCTACGGGTTACATCAAGTGACCCGTCAGCATTAGTAGGATACCAAATTCGATTTTCAGAATCCAAACGTTCCATCGTGCTTTTTTCAAAACGCCACCCTTTTTGAGGGTACGAAAAGCCTCGCCACTCATACATCATGTTCGGTCGCGGATTTGGACTCGTCATGTCGTGTAATTGGAATGAACCTCGACCATCATCATCATCATTTTTGAATTTGTCAGCGATGTATTCTTCTGAATGAGGTTCGCGTGGAATACTCCATGTAAATTCCCTCCCTTTGGTATAAAATAAAATAATATCGCTGTTACGACTCCACGTTTTGCTATCGCTGTGTGTGCTCGTTCGTTTCCAAGTTATTTCGTTCTTGTAATTCTCCGGCCCAAACACCGCGTCCAACAAAATCTTCAAATAATGGCTGGCTGTTGGATCGCAGTGCAAATACAGCGATCCGGTTTTCTTCAACACCCTGTGCAGCTCAATCAGGCGCACCGCCATCATGGCTAGATAAGCCATCATATCATTCTGGCCCAGAAAACTCCGCATGGCGCGCAACATATCCGCCGCATTTGAATTGCCCGATTGCATCACTTCATCAAAGACAAGCTCGGCCACATCATTCCAATGCCACGTATCTTCAAAGGCTTCGATCTGCGCTTGGCTTTGCTCGCCACCCGGGGCTTTGAATAGCACATTGTAATTGGCGTTCGAGTTGAACGGCGGATCAAGATAAACCAAATCAACGCTTTCTGCTTTGATGTGCTCGCGCAACACATGCAGATTATCGCCATAGTAAAGCGCGTTGGTCATTTCACCGATTCCTTTTAACCGACCATAGGTGGGCGAAAAATAAGTGCAAGAGTTCTATGTTTGTTCCAATGTGGTGTCAAGCCACAGTTGCTATAAGATTGGGTGATGCAAAACTCCATCATCCACTCCTTCTTCGATGAGCCCACCAATACTGTGAGCTATCTGGTGGTTGATCCAGTTTCAAAAATTGCTGCCGTCATTGATCCAGTTTTGAACTACGATCACAAATCGGGTGAAGCGACCGTTGCTTCAGCGGATGCTGTATTGGCTAAAGCTTCGGCGGCAGGTTTCAAAATCGAATGGATTCTCGAAACCCATGTTCATGCGGATCATCTTTCAGGTGCTCCTTATATAAAATTAAAAACGGGTGCCAAAGTTGCAATTGGTGAGCACATTCGTGAAGTGCAACAAATCTTTCGGCCAATTTTTAATGCGCTGGATGTTTCAGGTACTGGCTCGGAATTTGACTTGCTGCTTAAAGGCGGCGACAACTTAAAAATTGGAGAGTTGCAGGTCGAAGTAATTTCAACGCCGGGTCACACACCAGCCTGTATTTCATATAAAATAGATGACGCCGTGTTTGTGGGTGATACTTTATTCATGCCGGATTATGGCACCGCACGCGCCGATTTCCCGGGTGGAGATGCGCGAATGCTTTATCGTTCCATTCACCGCCTCCTCGCATTGCCACGCGAAACACGCCTTTTCATGTGCCATGATTATTTACCAAAAGACGGTCGCACTGAATTCGTCTGGGAAACCACCGTGGGTGCGGAATTAGACTTCAATGTGCATGTGAAAGACGGTGTTACTGAGGAACAATTTGTCGCTATGCGGGAAGCGCGTGACAAAACGCTTTCAGCGCCCGTGCTTCTGCTTCCTTCCATTCAAGTCAATATGCGCGCAGGCAAACTTCCACCTGCTGATGCCAATGGCGTACATTACATTAAAGTGCCAGTAAAGTTGCTCTCGTAGTTGTAGTTTTATGTTTTAGGTCCGCTTCACTCCGAACATTTTGCCATCGGCCTTTTTGATAAACAGGTTGGCGAGAGCGTCATCAACGTTTTGTGGCGTGAACTGGGGTTTTATGCCCTCGAACTTGCAGGAGGCCAGCACTTGCTCAACAATGAACTTGGGTTGAAAATATGCCAATGGTGCGCCGTTGTCTCGAATACCTGCAATCACCCGCGCGTAGGTTTCGTAAGAAAGTTCAAGGCCGATTTTCCTCGCCATGCCGTCAAAGACTTTTCGAAATAAATCTTCAGGCGGCTCGACGGTTTCGAGTTTGTAGCTGATGCGGCGCTGGAAAGCTGGGTCCATCAAATCATCTGGATGCATGTTGGTCGAAAAGATTACAATCTCATCGAAAGGGATCATAATGCTCTTGCCAGTATGCGTGGTCAGATAATCGACGCGGCTGTTCAGGGGCACAATCCAACGGTTCAGAATATCCTCAGGCTTGGCGCGTTGGCGGCCAAAATCGTCGATGAGAAACGTGCCGTTCAGGGCTTTAATATGGAGCGGCGCTTCGTAGAACTTGGCGACGGGGTTGAATTTGAGATCGAGCATCTCAATCGTCAACTCGCCACCCGTGATCACCATGGGCCGGTAACAAGGAACCCAGCGCTGGTCGACGCGGCTGCGACGCAAGTTTGTCGCACCTTGTTGCTCAGGCATATTCGCCACTTGGCGGTGCACGGTGGGATCGAAGACTTTCATAATCTCGCCGTCAATATCGACGCAGTAAGGCACGTAAATCACATTCTCGAAAATCTTGCCGACGATCTCTGCAACAGTTGTCTTGCCGTTGCCTGCAGGCCCGTAAATGAGAATGGCGTTCCCAGAATTGATAGCGGGGCCAAGTCTGCTCAAGAATCGTTCGGTCATAACCAAGCCATCAAACGCATCTTCAAGCTTCTGGCGGGTTACATGCTCATTAGTCACCCGCTGGTGCAGAATGCGTTCCTGATAATCTGACAGAGATATTGGCGCTGGTCCAAAATATTGTCCACGCTTCATCGCATCAGCTGCCCATTCGCGGCCAGCCCTAGTCAGGACCAAGCGCATCTCTGCCATTGACCCACCACTTGACGCAGACGCCAAAGACTCCACCAGTTTGCGCTCTTTGGCTTCAGTTAGCAGTTGATTGACAATGGTGCTGGACAACTTCATCGCCTCAGCCAATTGCGAAGCCGTTTCAAGATTTTCCGAATACATGCCCTTGATGGTCAATTCGAGCAAAAACACTGAATCAACCCCCGTATCAGCCATCGAAAGCGGCGCTTGTGGCGCATCGTCAATGACCTTATCGATCAGGTCTCTTGTCAAAAAACCAAGGGCTACAATGCTGTCGCCAATTCGGCCGCCATTGTCATTTTGGTGTTTAATCGCTTCATTGATGTTTTCCGCCGTAACCAATCCCTTGGCCACAAGGATATTGCCCAAACTCATATTGCGCCCCTTTTTTGTAACCGCACGCAATTCAGGCACACGAGTTATGTCACGAAATTTGAAATTTACTCAAAACAGAAATGCGTGAACTGCTGGTTAAAGACCGGTTCCCAGCACAAAACTAAAAAATTCCGCGTCTGAATTTCTAAAATTAAACCTAAGAATTCCTAACTTTTGTTGTTTCTGTTGCTTCAATTTGAACGTCACATCGATGCTGATGGAGGAAGGTGAGTTTGTCAGGCTCTAAACCCTTTTTGTTTGCCCTTGTTTCACGCAAACGTGCAGACTAGTTTGCCGCCACAACTGGAGAGACTGCGTTGAATTTTGCATCAGATAATGTTTATGGCGTTCACCCAATAATTATGGATGCCATAGTTGCCGCCAATCATGGCACAGACGTTTCTTATTTGCATGATGAAGGGGCGAAGGAATTTGAAAGACAGCTTTCGATCATATTCGAAAAAGAAGTGAAAGCGTTTCTGGTGCTCAACGGCACTGCCGCAAACAGTTTGGCGCTCTCAGCGTTGCTGCCATCTTACGGCGGTGTCATCTGCCATGCGTCAGCCCACATCAACACCGATGAATGCAACGCGCCGGAATTATTTACTGGTGGTGCAAAACTGATCACGCTTGAAGGCGAAGGGGCAAAAATTACTCCTCTGGCCATCGCGCAAAAGCTTAAAGGATTTGTCCATGCCGAACATGGAGCAAAACCACTGGCCATTTCCATTACCAATGCCACCGAGCTTGGTACGGTATATTCGCTCCCAGAAATATCAGCGCTCTCAGTGATAGCCAAAACCCATGGCATGAAACTTCACATGGATGGTGCGCGCTTTGCCAATGGCTTGGTGTCACTCGGTTGCACACCTGCAGAAATGACCTGGAAAGCGGGCGTTGATGTATTGTCCTTTGGCGGCACCAAAAATGGCGCAATGATTTTGGAAGCGGTGGTGTTTTTTGACACGAACCTTGCCGAAGATTTTCTCTATCGCCGCAAACGCGCCGGACAATTGCTTTCAAAAGGCCGCTATCTTTCTGCACAAGCGCTGGCTTATTTAAAAGATGGGTTGTGGCTTGCCAATGCCAAGCTTGCCAATGCACTGGCACAAAAATTGGCCTCAGGTTTTAAAAAATTTAAACAGGTATGCATCAGCAACCCTGTCGAAGCCAACGAAGTCTTCGCCACCATGCCACGTGAATTATTTGATAAGTTGATTGCTGCAGGGGCCAATTTTTATGAATGGCCCGTCGATGGTTTGGCCGACAGCGAAATACACACCCGTTTTGTGCTAAGCTGGGCGACACCAGAAGATGACATTGTAAAATTTCTTAAACTTGTTCAGGAGTTTTCATAATGGTTACTGGTGGTTTGAAATACGTTTTACGCGCCGAAGGCTTTGCATTATTTTTAACCGCCGTTTTGGTCTATCAACTTCTTGATGGAAACTGGTGGATGTTTGCAGCGCTCATCCTAGTGCCTGATATTTCATTTCTCGGTTACCTGCTTAGTCCAAAAATTGGTGCAATAGGTTACAACGCCATGCACTCAACCATTAGCCCCCTGCTTTTGGCGGGCGTTGGCTGGTGGATCGACCAAGACGCCACGATGCATATTCTACGCGACCTCTGCGGGTTCACCGCATTAATTTGGCTAGCTCATATTGGCTTTGACCGCGCAGTTGGATACGGACTGAAATATGCCTCAGGTTTTAAGAACACGCATTTGGGAGTGATTGGTAAAGCGTGAGCCCTACAAATCACCCGTCACGCATTTCTTGGCCAATGACTTATATTGCTTCACTGTGAACTGAATAGGATTGCCTCCCGCTGAAGGATCGCGCACAGCCATCTCTGCCACTTCGTCAAGGCGCTTCACATCAATGCCTATGTCTTTGAGCGTATGCGGAATGCCAATTTCTTTACGCAGCGCCAGCACCCATTTCAGGAAGCCGTTGAAGCCGCCTTTGATTCCGAGATAAGCTGCGGCACGCTCAATATCTTTTTCAATTTTCTTACGATTGGCCACCAATACATAAGGCATGATGATGCCATTGAGCATTCCATGATGGGCATCATACAAGCCGCCAAACGGATGTGACAGCGCATGGATAGCACCAAGCCCGCGTTGAAACGCAGTGGCACCCATGGTGGAAGCCACCAGCATATTGCCACGCGCATCAATGTCTTTGCCGTTCTTCACAGCCTTGGCCAGATTGTCTTTCACCAGCAACATGCCTTCTAACCCAACACCTTTGGCCAGTGGATTGTAAAAGGGTGCGCAGTAAGCCTCAATACAATGGGCCAACGCATCCATGCCGGTGGCGGCAGTGAGTTTAGCGGGCAAGCCAACTGTGAGTTCAGGATCGAGAATGGCTATTTTCGGCATAATGGCCGGATGGAAAATGATTTTCTTTTCGTGACTTTGAGGATGGGTGATCACGCCAGCGCGGCCCACTTCGGAGCCTGTGCCAGCCGTGGTCGGCACTGCAATGATTGGCGAAATTTTAGAAGCATCAGCGCGCGTATACCAATCACCAATATCTTCCAAATCAAACACCGAAATCGTTTGGCCATGCATCAAAGCAATCATCTTGCCAATATCGAGACCGGAGCCCCCGCCAAAGGCAACCACACCGTCATGCTTGCCTTTTTTATAGGCCTTCACACCTTCAATGATATTGGCTTCAACCGGGTTCGGCCGCACATCCGAAAACATTTCGATGGCGAGACCTGCCTTGCGCACATCATCAACAATGGCTTTCACCATGGGCATAGCGGCAAGGCCGGGGTCGGTTACAAAGAGAGGGCGCTGCATGCCGCAGGCTTTGCAATGCTCGGCGAGTTCCTTAATGCGGCCCGCGCCAAATTTTATGGCGGTGGGGAAGTTGATGTTACGATTAGGGATTGTCATTTTTAGTACCTTTCAAAACCGCGCTTCAATTCCAAATCTGTAATGCGGCGGTCAAATTCAAACTGTTCCCACTTGGCCGTGTGAACATAATGGTCGACCACATCATCGCCCATCGCATCGCGTAAGAATTTTGATTTGTCGAGAAGCTCTGTCGCATCACGCAAAGTTTTTGGAATCTCACGCAGCTTTTGTGCTGCTGAATAAGCGTCTCCAGCAAACACAGGCTCCAGTTTCATCTTCTTCTCGATACCATCAAGCCCCGCAGCAATCAGTGCCGCAAATGCGAGGTAAGGGTTAAGATCAGCGCCACCCACGCGGCATTCCACGCGGATGGCTTTGGTGTCTGCACCACACAGGCGATACCCCGCTGTGCGATTGTCAAAACTCCATACAGCTTTGGTTGGCGCAAATGTGCCCACCATGAAGCGCTTATAAGAGTTGATATAGGGAGCTAAGAAATAAGTAATTTCGCTGGCATGTTCCAGCTGTCCCGCCAGATAATGCTGCATCATATCGCTCATGCCATGGTGACCGGCTTTATCGTGGAAGTGCGAGGTTTTGCCATCGGCAGACCACAGCGATTGATGGATGTGCGATGAGTTTCCCGCCATGCCATAATCCCACTTGGCCATAAAGGTGATCGCTTTGCCCACACCAAAAGCAATTTCCTTGGCGCCATTTTTGATGATCACATGATTATCAGCCATCACCAAAGCTTCATCATATTTCACATTGATTTCTTCTTGGCCGGGGCCCCACTCGCCTTTGGAATTTTCAACATAAATGCCAGCACCCGCCAAACCATTGCGCAGTGCTCGCATATAAACTTCTTCTTTAGAGGTCTGCAGAATTCCATAATCTTCAATGTAATAAGCCGCGGTTTTCATATCGCGGTAGCCTTTGGTGTTGCAGGTCTCAAAACTATCATCGAACAGGAAGAATTCTAATTCGGAAGCCATATAAGCTTTCATCTTCATAGCTTCGAGGCGCTTTAATTGCTTTTTCAAAATAGCGCGCGGGGAATGCGCTACGTCCTCATGGGTGTGATGGTCCAGCACATCACACAATACTAGTGCCGTACCGGGCAACCATGGTGTGCGACGCAGGGTGGACATGTCAGGCTTCAAAACAAAATCGCCGTAACCCTTTTCCCAGCTTGTTGCCTTATAGCCGGGAACAGGTTCCATTTCGATATCAACGCCCAATAGATAATTGCAGGCATGGGTTTCTTCGTAACCGCCATCCACAAAGAACTGTGCGTGGAAGCGCTTGCCTATGAGGCGGCCTTGAAGGTCGGTCATCGCAACGACTACGGTGTCGATGGTGCCTGCTTTAACTTCGGCCTTGAGCGCATCGAGCGTTAACATGCCAGTGTTCATTTCTTTTCTCCCAGTTTCGCCGCCGCTTGTTGTAATGGAATAGAAAGCCGTTGTGCCCATTGCTGCTGGCCGCGCTCACCATCAATAAGATCGTTGCGAATTTCAATCATTAAGTGATGCAAGCCACGCGGGGCCGCATGTAAATTCATCAGGTGCATTACACCGTCTTTTGGTCCGTAGGGTTCGTTCAGCTGCGTATTGAAGCCCGGAAAGGATTTCACCAAAAGATTGGCAAGCCACGCATCACGGTCAAACAGCAAGCCCAACTCCACACTGCGTTCTTTGCCTTTGTAGAGTTTCGTGAAGCTATGAATGGAAACCGGAATAGCGCGCAAGGCATGGGCCGCGCGGTGATCAAGGAATGAGGCAATCGTGTCTTGGAAAAGACGATATATTTCATTGATGCGCGCCAGCTTAGCTTCCGCGCCCAAATTCTTGTTGCCGGGTATGGGGGTCACTTCGCTCACCTCTGGCATGGCACCTTCTGCTTCAGGCGGGCGGTTACAATCATAAACAAGACGTGAATAGTTTTGTAATATCAACGGCGCATTGAGCAGTTTGGATAAAATGCGCGCTGTGCTTTCCGCCCCAATATCAAAAGCAATATGCTGGCTGAGCTCGGCGGTGTTTAAACCAAGAGTTCCCAAAGCTTCCGGAACGCGATTGGAGGCATGTTCACAAATCAACACAAAGGGCGACGCGCCTTCGGCGTTCACAATTTGGCTGGCGGCGGGTTCAGTTTTCGATAAAAGCATGGGACATTCCTTGTACTCTCTATCATTCCAGAGAACATGTGATCTGCCAAGAGCAACGGCTGCCGCAAGCCAGCCATGGAGTGTCGCAAAAGCAATCGCTTTTGTTGTGCCAGCGTTCAGTAATCTTGAAATTATTTTTTTAGCGGCGGCAAACATGGCGGAAGCCTTTGACTTTATCATTATCGGTTCAGGTTCTGCAGGTTCGGTGATGGCTAAACGCCTTTCAGAGGACGGCAAGAACACTGTGCTGGTTCTGGAGTTTGGCGGCACGGATCGTGGCCCGCTCATACAAATGCCATCGGCTCTCTCTTATCCCATGAATATGAAACTGTATAATTGGGGGTTTGAATCCGAACCTGAACCACATCTCAACAATCGTAGACTGGCCACCCCTCGTGGCAAGGTGATTGGCGGCTCGTCCTCCATCAACGGCATGGTCTATGTGCGCGGCCACGCCCACGATTTTGATACTTGGGCTGAAATGGGGGCAGCGGGCTGGAGTCATGCAGACGTGCTGCCCTACTTCAAACGCATGGAAAATGTGGAAGGGGGCCAAGAAGGCTGGCGCGGAACAGAGGGTCCCATGCATGTTAAACGTGGCCAACTCAAAAACCCACTTTATCGGGCTTTCATCGAAGCAGGACGGCAGGCAGGTTATCCAGTGTCGCAGGACTATAATGGTCAGCAACAGGAAGGATTTTCTGAATTTGAAATGACTGTCAAAAATGGTGTGCGTTGGTCGGCAGCCAATGCCTATCTCAAGCCCGCGCTCAAATCTGGCAATGTCAAATTAATAAAAGGTGCACTGGCGCGGCGCATTATCCTCGAAGGTAAACGCGCCACGGGCGTTGAATATGAAGTGGGCGGTGAAGTGCTCACAGCCACGGCGCGGCGCGAAGTGATCATCGCTGCGTCCACCATTAATTCTCCGGCAATTCTTCAACGCTCTGGAGTTGGTCCTGCCCAAGTGTTGCAAAACGCTGGCATTCCCGTGGCCCACAATCTTGCAGGGGTGGGCGAGAACCTCCACGATCATCTGGAAGTCTATTTTCAATTGAGATGCTTGCGGCCCGTGTCGCTAAACCGTGATTTAGGCCTGTTCTCAAAAGGCTTGATTGGATTGCAGTGGCTGCTTTTCAAAACCGGATTAGGGGCAACCAATCATTTTGAATCGTGTGCCTTCATTCGCAGTAAAGCGGGCATTGAGTACCCTGATATTCAATATCACTTCCTGCCCGCCGCTATGCGTTATGATGGCAAGGCCGCTTTTGCAGGTGATGGCTTTCAAGTGCATGTGGGGCCGATGCGCACCAAGTCTCGCGGTTTCGTACGCGTGCATAACAATGATGCCAAAGCTCATCCAAAAATTCTGTTTAATTATATGTCGCATGAAGATGATTGGGCAGAATTCCGCGCCTGCATTCGCCACACACGCGAGATTATGAAGCAAGCTGCACTTGCACCCTATGCAGGAGAAGAAATTCAACCAGGTGCTGATATTATTTCAGACGAGCAGATTGATAGCTTCATCCGCGAACATTGCGAAAGCGCTTATCACCCCTGTGGCACCAATAAGATGGGCAGTGTGAAAGACAAAACGGCCGTGGTGGACCCTGAATGCCGCGTGATTGGAATTCAAAACTTGCGCGTGGTCGATTCCTCCATCATGCCACAAGTGACCAACGGCAACCTCAATGCGCCCACAATTATGATTGGTGAAAAAGCCAGCGACCATATTCTGGGCAAGCAAATGCTGCCACCCTCTAATTTAGAGCCATGGATCAACCCAGATTGGAAAAGCAAACAACGCTAACCCGCAAACCGCACTGCATAAATCTGCGGCAATGTTCCGCTCACTTGCGCCCAGCTATCGCCTTGATTTTCGCTCACCCATAAATTACCGGTCGATGAACCCATAACTAAAACATCGCCCGTTTCGTCAATGGCCAAGCCGTGGCGGAAAACCACATCGTAAGCATCTTTCTGCGGCAGACCTTTTTTTAAGCTCTTAAAAGTCTTGCCGCCATCACGCGTGCGCGTCACCACCAAAGCACCAGCCACTGGAATGCGCTTTTCGTCCTTAATGCCTGGCACAAACCAAGCCGTATTGGCATCTTTGGGATGCACCACCACACCAAAACCGAATGACGATGGTTTGGCTTTTACGCGGGTCCATTTCTTGGCCCCGTTCACAGATTTGAAAATGCCAGCATGATGCTGCACCCAAAACTTTTCAGGCTCGCTCTGGCTTTGCACCATCATGTGCGGATCTTGCCCATCAGGTGATTCAATTTCTGACGACGGCCCTTGATCAAACTTCATACCATGGGCCGTTTGCGCCCAAGTGGTGCCACCATCATGCGTCACCCAAACGCCGCCACACGAAACAGCCACGCGCACGGTTTTGGAATCGCGTGGATCAACACAGATCGAATGCATGCCCGGAATATCGGCCCCGCCGCCCAGCCATTTATTGCGGTCTGGATGCCGCCAAAGAGAATCCATAATTTCCCAAGTGTTACCCTTATCGTGGCTGCGGAATAGCCCACCCGGCATGGTGCCACACCACAGCCCACCCTCGCCATCAGGCTCTAAGGCCCAAATCATTTGGGTGGACCATTTCACGGGTTTGCCCCAACCATCCAAATCCACCAGATCTTCAGGTTTTTCTGGATATTTAGGGGTGGTCACTTCCACCCATTTCTTGCCTTTCAGGCGGCGGTGCAATTTCACACCAAAATGGCCGTGGTGAAATGCTGCATAATCAGTGCCATCGCGTGGGTCATGCAGCGCCAGCGAAATCGTATCGCCAAGAAAATGTGCATCTTTGATCGCCCAACCACCGCGAGCCTTAACAACTTCAAACAATCCCTTGCGGGTTGAAACCAAAATCCGTTTAGCCATTTTATCCTCCCGATAAGGCCTGCATCACCCAAATTTCGCTCGCGGGTTTCACCGCATCTGATTGCTTTTCTAAGTCTGAAATCGCCAAGCCATCCACCAAAATACGCATGTGCTTGCGCACAGCACCCTGGTCATCCAGCACATAAGTTTGTAAGCGCCCATTGGCTTTGAACACATGGCCAAGCACGTCTCGCACAGAAACACCATCGCATTCCACCACCGGGCAATCCACATGGCGGCGCAAATTTGAGGTGAAATAAACTTTAACCATGCGGCACTTTATCATGGCGACAGAATTTGAAAAGCCCGCCTAATGGTTTCCATGAAACGCCGTATTTTTCTCGCCCTCATGCTTCTGCCCGCCATGGCACAGGCCCACTCCTCCAAACTTGGCAACATCGCTATCGGGCATTCTTGGGCGTTGCCCTGCACCACTGCGGAAGCGCAAGTGATGATGCCACTCATCAATAATGGCGAGACAGCAGATTCACTCATTGCTGCTTCATCACCAATCGCCACGTCAATTGAACTGCGCAATGCCGATCAGGTGGAAACTGAATTTGTACTCGACCCCCATAAGCCATTCCCTATGCGAGCCGCTGCGAGGCACTTGCATCTGCTGGGGTTAAACCAAGCATTAGTTGAGGGGGCCATGTTTCCGCTCGTCTTGAAATTCAAAACTTCGGGTGAAATTGAAATTCAAATTCACATTGCCAATAAGCCGGGAGAATAAAATGAAAGCAAAAATCACTTGGTTAAACGGTCGCGCTTTTGTGGGCGAGTCAGGCTCCGGCCATTCAATTGTTATGGACGGTGCCCCCGAAAATGGCGGTCGCAATATTGGTGTGCGTCCGATGGAAATGATGTTGCTGGGCCTTGGTGGCTGCACCGCATTTGATGTGGTGATGATTCTCGAAAAAGGCCGCGAGAAGGTGACAGCCTGCGAAGTGTCCTTAGAGGCAACACGCGCCGATGAAGACCCTAAAGTCTTCACCCATATAAAAATGATCTACCGGCTTAAAGGCGAAAATCTAAAACCCGCCGCCGTTGAGCGCGCAATCAAACTCAGTGCCGAAAAATATTGCTCTGCCTCGAAAATGTTTGAGAAGACAGCAACCATCGAACATGAATGGATCGTCGAATAGACTGCTGACATCTCCTGACACATCCATCGATTATAGAGGTGTCTCAACAGGAGAAAGACACGATGAAACCTAATATGATTCTACTGAGCGTAAAGCAACCAGAAACCAGTGTTGCTTTTTACACTGACATACTCGGTCGTCCGCCGATAGAAAACTCCCCCAGCTTCGCAATGTTCCAACTGAACGATGCGACCATGCTGGGCCTGTGGATTGAATCAGGCATGGAGCCAAAAGTGACCGTCCAAGCAGGTGCGACTGAACTTGGCGTCCATGAGGAAAATCGCGGCGCGGTTGACGCGATTTATAAGCAGTGGGTATCAAAAAATATCCCTATCATTCAAACGCCAACCAAAATGGATTTTGGGTACACCTTTGTTGGCCTCGATCCTGATGGCCATCGTTTACGCGTATTCTGCGCGGAGTAAATATAATGAAAAATTGGATCGCCGTGGCCTCGGCCAATCACGTGGGACGCGGGCTTAGTGGGGGTTTCATGCAAGTGAACCACGGCAAAGCAGCGCCCTTGAAGCGGATGCGCCCCGGCGATTTAGTTTGCTATTATTCACCACTCAAAGAATATGGCGGCGTTGAAAAACTGCGAGCTTTCACATCCATTGGCACCATAAAGGATGGCGAAGTTTATCAAGGCGAAATGGGTGGCGGATTCATGCCGTTCCGGCGCGACGTAATATGGGCGATCAGCAACGATGCTCCAATTAACCCCATGTTGAACTTGCTCGAATTCACTAAAGGTAAAACCAATTGGGGCTATCAAATGCGCTTTGGTTTGTTTGAAATTTCGGAACACGATATGAAGTTGATCGCAAAGGAAATGAAAACGGAATTGTTCAAATAGAATTGGCTGCAATAAACTCACGCTCAATGTTTAGTCCGGTCCATTCATTGCCCTCATCAGCGAAAATCAAAGTATAAGGCCCTCGATAGTTTGCATTTTGTGCTGCTTTCAACCAGCGCAAATTGTCAACTTTATCCAGCACCTGCCCTGCTGCAAAACTTGTTTTTGCATGACACAACTCTGCGCGAGAAAATATCAATTGAAGATCATCATATTTTTTTGGCCCGTGCCAATTGCCAGTATCCACTAGAAAACCAAGCGTTGGGCCAACGGCATCTAAAACATGATGCACGGCTTCAGGTGACGACAGTGTCTCAAACCAATTTTCCGTAACCACGCGCACGCCCTGCTTCACACCAAGTGCCGACAGATGCTTCAGTCCGTCTACGGATAGTTTTAAGGCTTCTGCTGAAGGTGCAGATTTTCCGGCAATAACACGCACATTTTCCGCCCCAAGATTTGCCGCAGATTCAATCCAACCTGCAATCCACTTTATATCTTTTTCTCGGGTCGATGGATTGCTGATATCACCATCATCAGTGAGCAGTGTTTGAATAAAAACACCTTGGTCACGAAACAACTGACCGATAGAATGCAAATAGTCTGGCTCTTGCGAGGCCAAATGAAAATGGCAAATCTCCACTCTTCCATAATCACGGTGAGAAAGCTCGGCAGGAAGGTCCTCCAAGGCCATTTTCTCTAACACGCGGTGCACACTCCATGTCGAAACAGCGATGGGATTCTTTGTCATTTGGGTCACAGTGAGGTTGGAATTTTAAGTTGAATAAATTCAACCGTATCACTCTGCATGACGATAGCAAGCACCCAAAGCTTCCAAGATTGGAAATGCCATAGCGCTGTTCTTATGAGTATATAAAATCTCAGTCACCTTCTTGACGCCTCGTCCCATTAGATGCGATGCCCTAAGCTGGGGCTTATGCAGTGAGGGTGGCGATGCGGATGAAATTTAAAGCTTTTATTTTGGTATTTGCGGCCCTGCTTCCACTGGTAGCGTTCGCTGATGACAATCCCATGTCCTTTTCTTTGCAAGGCGATCATATTCTCGCAGATGGTGTTTTTGCTCCTGACACCAACGATCAATTCAAAACTTTCTTAGCGGAAAACGGCAAGGCTGATGAGCCTTGGGATATCGCACTCTATATCCGCTCGCCCGGTGGTGCATTGGGAGCTGCCATGGATATTGGCCATATGTTGCGTGAACATCAAATGTCGGTGGTCACCTTTGAGCTGTGTGCATCGGCTTGCACTTATATGATGATGGGTGGCGTGAACCGTGTGGTGGCAAAGGGCACGCAATTTGGCGTGCACCAATTCTCATTTGCGGATGCATCTGATGATCTTGATAAACCTGTGTTCAGTGCCAAGGATTTGGAGGCGCATCAGAACTTGTTGGCCGATCTTACCGACTATGCCGACAGTATGGGCATTGATACCCACGTGGTTACTTTGGCGTCGCACACAACGCCGGGCGAAATTACGAATCTTACCCGGGAACAGCTGACCAGTTTTGCCATTGAGAATGTGCCGACCGATCAACCTGATGGCCAAGACTTGGCCAACATTAACATTCCCAGTTTGACGGCAACGGAATCTGCCGATGTGGCGGAACTCCCACAACTCGATAGTGATAGCGTAACAAATACTGTGAAGTTGGAAGGCCTCGCTCAGATTATATCCAAGGGCATCTCGCACCGTATGGTGATGGCACAAACGATGGGCCCAATTTCCATGACCCTCAGCCTCGCCAACAGTTACACTGAGACCGTAAATTACAATGGCCAAGATTTGGCCGCCAGTGAAGTGACTGAAGAAAAACGACGCATGGCCCGTGAGTGGCCTGTGCAACGGCGCACGATTGATGAATCAACAGTTCATGCCACCTGCGTTGAAAACAACTTATCTTGCACGGTTACTGGTGACTATGATTCCGAACTTGGTATGTCGGAAGATGGCGTCATTTCAAAAACCCGCTGGCACTTTACCCATGAGATTTTGCTGCCTTTGGCCCTGCCCCGTGTCTCTTCAGAAAATGAGACAGAAGTGAAATAACAAAGACTTTGCCGTTGCTATCCTAGGCATGTGTAATTTTTGAATCTTTGAAAGCGGTCGTAAAAACGTTTTTAACTTTGTGTTTCAGCCATCAAATACTTCCGGTTTCAACAAATTGCGCCAACTGTTTCAAAGAATCCTGCCAGCCAAGATGACACATTTCCATTGGAATAATATCTGGCACGCCAGCTTGCTCGATCGTCATATCGGTGCCACAGGACACCTTTTTTAAGGTGACAGTAACAACAATTTCACTCGCTAAATTTGGATCATCAAACTTGTCGGTGTAGCGCAATTTCTCATTCGGAATAAGTTCCAGATAAATGCCGCCAAATGCATTGCCACCGCCGGAATCAAATTCCGTAAACTTCATGCGAAAAGTGCCACCTACTTTTGCGTCCACATGATCAACGGTGCAGGTGTAACCAGCAGGTGCAATCCATTTGCATAATGCTGCAGGATCAAGAAACGCTTTATAAACCCGTGACGGAGGCGCTTTCAAAACGCGGTGAAAATTTAATGTATAGGGCATCGCTGATAATCCTCATTTCGTCTTGCTGGTCAGGCAGAAATATCCGCCTTGTGGGTCACTGGCATTCACAATCCAATCGCCGCCCGGCACTTGATGTGGCCCCATTATAACTTTGCCACCGCCAGCATTTATGCGCTCCACTGCTGCATCAATGCCATCGACATTGAAATAATAGAGCCACGCAGGCGTGGGCATAGCATCAAATTTTTTCATCATGCCGCCCACATCTTTGCCGTCGATTTGAAACAGCATATAATTGCCCATGTCTCCCATGGCCATCACCTCGCCCTTGGTCCAGCCGAACATCTCTGAGTAAAAATTCCACGCGGCATCAAGATCACCAACATGCGCCTCGTTCCAGCCCACGGCTCCCAATGCGGAAGATAGCGGCAAGCCTCCTCCTTCGCGGGGGAATGGCTGCATGATGTTGAAATTCGCTCCCGTTGGATCGCCAACAATGGCCATGCGCGCCACATGTGGCACATCCCAAGGTTCGCGGTGAATTTTGCCACCAAGCTTTTTGATTTTTACAACAGTTGCATCAACATCGGTCACGTAGATATAGCCAGACCAAAATGGTGGCATACCTTTGAGCTCAGGAGGCGTTGCCATAATTCCGCCCATGCCAACGCCATTCGTGCTTGCTACATGATACTCCGGCATCTGCGCTTCGAAGGTCCAGCCAACAACAGCGCCGTAAAACGCCTTGGCTGCCTCAACATCATTGGTCATCAGGTCATGCCAGATAAATGGATTTTGCATTATAGTTCTCCTTGAGGTTGAAAAATCTTAAGACATTTTCACACTTCTCTCAATAGCGTGATCAGCCGTGTACAGACAGCTCACTTTTTTGCTGATATGTCCGATCTATGAAACTTTGGAATGATCGTCAGGGCCGCTTTTCGCTCCTTAAAACTGCAACACTGGCGCTGGCCTTGGCACCTGCCATTGTCATTGCTTATTGGTTTTTCACAGGTGCGTTGTTGCCACTTTCTGTAAAAACCGCTTTGCACCTAATGGGTGATTGGGCGGTGCGCTTCTTGGTTCTCACTCTGGCGCTCACGCCCATTCAACGCATTTTGAACTATCCCAAAATCGCTTTAGTGCGGCGCATGTTGGGTGTGACTGCATTTACATATGCATTGGCTCATTTCGCATTGTACATTGTCAATGTGAAATATGATCTCGCTTTTGTTGCCAGTGAAATTATCCACCGCTTTTATCTCACCATCGGCTTTGCGGCACTTCTGGGTTTAAGCGCTCTCGCTGCCACGTCATTTGATTCAGCGATGCGCAAACTTGGTGCAAAATGGAAAACACTTCATCGCATGGTTTATGGCATCGCCGTGCTCGGCTTGTTTCATTATTATCTGCAATCGAAAATTGATGTGTCCGCAGCCACTCTCATGGCTGGCCTGTTTTTATTGGCGATGACTGCGCGCGTGATGGTGGCGCGGCGCATCACCCTCACTCCTATATCCTTAGTGATCGCAGCCTTGGTCGGAAGTGTACTCACCGCCGCCACGGAATTTGCATGGTATGGTTTGGCCACAGGCATTAAGCCGGGCAGAGTTTTTCTTGCCAATTTCTCGGTTGCCCACGGCCTAAGGCCAGCCATGATTGTATTGCTGGTGGGATTGGCAGTGGCTGTTATTGCAGCCTTCAAGCAATATCAATCAGCCCCTAAACTCAGCCGTCAATCTGCTTCCCAATAATGGCAATGGCTTTCTGATAAACTGTTGCTGCATTCCATCCTTGGATCGCACCAAAATTTGCTTCGCCCGGTTGATAGCCACCACCTGCCGACCAACCGTGACCCCGCAGAAAGTTAGCTGTTGAAGCCAGTGCACTGGCTTTCTGGTTCAGGTTTCCACCCACGCCATATAGCAAAATATTTTTGGGAAGAAACTGCGTCTGCCCCACTTCGCCATGCATGGCACCGCGCGATGAGGCCGACAACGTGCCGCGGTCAATCAATTTCAACGCGGCCAATAGTTGCTCAGTGAAAAAATCTGTCCGCCTGCAGTCAAAGGCCAAGGTCGCTACCGCTGAGATCGTGTTTTGATTGCCACTTAACGCGCCAAAGGCTGTTTCCATACCCCAAATGGCGATCAACGGGCCGGCCGGCACGCCATATTTCTTTTCGATTGACGCAAATAGCGCTGCATTGGCAGCCTTCATGCTGCGCCCTCTCGAAACAATGGTCGATGCCCCGCGTTTTGCCATAAAAGCGGCCAAAGAGAGTTTGAAACTTTTCTGGTGTCGATCAGCATAGATTGTGGCTGTCGCATAATCGGTTCCCGCAAGGGCAGCTAAGCCCTGCGCTTTAACCCCACTCGCTTTGGCCTCGGGCGCAAATTCCGCTTTCCAATCCTCAAAGCCCGCTCCCGAAGAGCCACATTGGGCAGCTTTTGCGCCTGATGACACGGTTAAAAGCACCGCTACAGCGCAGCTCATTAAACGAATATTGGAAGCCATCGCCTTCTCCACAGTGATTTGCCTTGAGCAATTAAACTGCGCTGGAGCCTGAATCCTGTCAAGCAGCCCCAAAAACATAAAATGCTGTTGCAATATCGTTCGGATTTTACTAGAAATCGTTCTGTATAAAGAACAGTAAGAGCCATGACCCAGATAAATTCAGCCGCCGGACTATTCTCAGAACGTGTAACCGACGTACAACATTATACGGATCGCCTCTTCCGATTCCGCATTACGCGCCCGCAAAGCTTGCGTTTCCGCTCTGGCGAATTTGTGATGTTAGGCCTGCCTGCAGAAGGCAAGCCTTTGATGCGCGCTTATTCAATCGCCAGCCCCGCTTGGGATGAAAGCCTTGAGTTCTTTTCAATAAAAGTGCCCGAAGGCCCCTTAACTGAGCGTTTGCAAAAAATTCAACCCGGCGACGAAATTCTACTCCGCCCCAAAACCACGGGCACTTTGGTAAATGATGCTTTGCTGCCCGGTAGGCGCCTGTTCATGCTTTCTACCGGCACCGGCATTGCGCCATTCGTGTCACTCATTCGCGATCCAGAAACATATGAGAAATTTGGCGATATCATTCTCACCCACACCTGCCGCACCAGTGGTGAGTTGCAATATGGTTTTGACTCGGTGGCCGCCACCAAGGATGATCCTCTGGTCGGCGAAGAAGCCGCTGCTCATCTTAAGCATTACGCGTCTACCACACGCGAGACCACCCGGCACAATGGCCGCATCACCACGTTGATTGAAACAGGGGAGTTCTTCTCGTCCCTCGGAATAACAAATTTTGACCCCGAACACGACCGCATTATGATGTGCGGCTCCACCGGAATGATCAAAGATGTGAAAGTGATGTTGGAACCTTTAGGCTTCACCGAAGGTTCTAACAATCAGCCTGGTAATTTCGTCGTTGAACGGGCCTTTGTTGGCTAGGGTGCGACAAATCTGAACTGCTCTCGCCACAGAATGGTCGATTTTACTTTATAAGAATAAGGGCTTAAACAGTTCACAGAAGTCTGTGAGTAATCTGGGGAAGCGAGAACATGACAACCACCGAGTTCGGTGAAAAGACGCTTCGAATGTCGAGCCGCATTTGGCAGTGGCTTTACGCGATGTTTTTGTCGCCACACATGTCACCCGTGCTTTTCTTTCTCGACTTTGCGGTTTACCCACCGATCATCTTAGCCTGCTTATTTTTTGGGGCTTGGCATCAACCCGTTGCGACGTCTGTGGCGTTAGTGTTGCTGGGATATGCGACATGGACCCTAGCCGAATATTTAGTACACCGCTTTGTGTTGCACCATGTTCCCCTATTTGCCAAAATGCACCATGAGCATCACGAAGAAGCTTTGGAGTTGATTGGTACACCAACACTCATGTCATTATTCTTTCTTTACGTAACAGTTTATCTGCCCCTCTCCTATGCCGCTGGAACTTATATCGCTTTGTGCAGCATGGCCGGTTTTCTCATGGGTTATATTTCTTATGTTGGTGTGCATTATTTGGTGCATCACAAGGGCAGTGGCGGCTTTAAATTCATGCGCAAATTAAAGCGCCAACACGCCGTACATCACCATGGCGCCAATGATTATAACTTCGGTGTGACAACCGATATTTGGGATAAAGTTTTTTTTACAAAACGCGATAAGCTGAATTAAACAGGGCCATCCCCTTCGCCCAGCGCGCGCTGCATGTAAACAGTATCAAGCCACTTATCAAATTTGCGGCCCACAGCTTTCATGCGCCCCACTTCACGAAACCCCAGCGATTTATGAACCGCAATCGAGGAAGGTTCCCCGCCGCCCACCACGGCCAGCATTTGCCGAAAGCCAAATTCCTCAGCGCAAGCCACCAGCGCCGCCAACAGCAATTTCCCAATGCCCTGCCCGCGTTTGTCAGCAGAAACATAAATACTGTTCTCACAAGAATAACGATAAGCGGCACGATCGCGAAACTGCGTGGCATAAGCATAACCCACCACAGCAGGCCCATCCACCGCCACCACAAACGGCCAGTTTTTTGAAAGAATGGTTTCGATTTTGAACTGCCAATCAGAAGCGCTCGGCGGATCAATTTCAAAAGTGGCCGTGCCATGCAAAACATGAAAAGCATAAATGGAAGCAATCGCCGCAGCATCTGCAACTGTAGCAGTCCGCACTGAAATCATTATCTATTCCTTTTCAAAGGGCGTTTTACAGTGTTGATATCGCAATTCTCTGCACCAATCCTTCGAGGCTCACAAGAGTTCGCACCT
>JANPGD010000112.1:0-3455 GCA_031423845.1 Hyphomicrobiales bacterium
TCGACATGTTTTACCGCGCCGCGATAGCCTCGCTTGCGATCAAAACTAATCAGACCACGGGCAACTGCTTGTCTGGCAAAAATCTGTAGCTTTGGATCAAGCGTGGTGCGAACGGAATAGCCGCCCTTATTCAGTGCTTCCTTGCCATACATTGTAACGAGATCGCGGCGCACTTCTTCGGCAAAAGATTCAGCAGCAAATAATTGTGCGCCAAAGGGTCGTGGATTTATTTTAAATGGCTTGGCTTGCGCTTCCTTCAATTCTGCTTCGGTAATATACTGATTATCGAACATTTGCAGCAAAACCCAATTGCGACGTTCAAGGGCACGCTCAGGATATTTATAGGGATTATAATTGTTAGGGCCTTTGGGAAGTGCTGCAAGATAGGCCATCTCCTCGATGCCCAACTCATCGAGCGACTTGCCAAAATAATTGAGAGACGCAGCGGCAATCCCGTAGGAGTTCAACCCAAGAAAAATATCGTTGAGATAAAGCTCAAGTATTTTGTCTTTTGAAAAAGTCGCTTCAATACGCTGAACAATGAGGGCTTCTTTGAGCTTACGGGTGAGCGTTTGTTCCTTTGTCAGCAGAAAGTTTTTGGCTACTTGTTGGGTGATCGTCGAAGCGCCAACAATTTGCCCCCGATGCGTAATCTTGACCTGAACATAGCGTATCATCGCCGCACCAATGCCGCGCCAATCCAGTCCACCGTGGGTATAAAATGTTTTATCTTCTGCCGAAATGTAAGCTTCTATAAGTCGCTTAGGCACCGAATTTATGGGCACGAATAATCGACGTTCTTCTGCAAATTCCGCAAGCAACGAACCGTCTGCTGCGTGCATGCGGGTCATCACTGGGGGCTCCCATGAGGCAAGCTGCTTATAGTCAGGCAGGTCTTTCGAGACATCATAGATTACATAGACGGATGCGGCAGCCAAGCCTAAAAAGACCATAAACAGAAAGCCAAACAACCATCCAAAAAACCGTAACATGCCACCCTGTCTATGCAATTAGTGATTCACATGAAGTGAGGCGATAGCATATAATAAAGCGTCGCCAAACCCTGAATTGAGACTAGCTGGATAAGCATCGAATATGGCGAAGGCTAGGCAGAGACCACAGCCTAGTGGACGTTAGTTCTGGCTCACGGCTTGGGCTGGTCGAAAATATGTTTCTATAGCCTTGGTCATGGCTTGAGCCATTCGGAACCGCCACTCTGGCGAAGTGAGCAGTTTTTCGTCTTGCTTACTTGAAAGGTAGCCAAGCTCTATCAATACTGATGGCACATCGGGGGCTTTGAGGACAACAAAGGCTGCTGAGCGAATGGGCTTTCCCGTCATGGCGGTGACTTGTTTTAATTCAGCTACCGCTTTTTTAGAAAAATACATGGCTTGATTCTTGGATTCGCGTTGGGCCAAATTGATGAGGATATCCGCAACTTGTTTGTTGGCCGAACCAAGATCAATGCCAGCAATAATATCTGACCGATTTTCCTTTTGTGCCAAAGCTTCGGCTTCAGCATCTGAGGCTTTGTCTGAAACGGTATAAATTGTTGCACCGCGTGCCTCTTCGCCCTTCACGGTATCGGCGTGGATGGCGATAAAAAGATCAGCTTTGTTTTCGTGCGCAATTTTCACACGGCGCTCAAGTGGGATGAACGTGTCGTCGCTGCGAGTCATTACAACTTTATAGTGGCCCGTTTTTTCTAAGGCATCACGAAGGGCTAGACCATAAGCTAGGACAACTTCTTTCTCACGGGTTTTCGAAGGGCTTGATGCTCCGGAATCAATTCCACCATGACCGGGGTCGATAACAATGATTTTTTTCGCATTTGCGACAGCAACAGGTTCAGCTATAACAGGTGTTATCGCAGCAGTTTCAATTTCGGGATGATCTTTGGCGTAAGTCGCGTCGAAAGCATCTTGCGACGTTTTCAAAAGCTCGACCACGATGCGCGCTGGTTTTTTACCTTTTGCGGGCACCACGTAAGATTTTGAAATAAGCACCGGACCGTCGGTGTCGATGACAATGCGAGATTTGCCATCGTCCACAACACCGTAACGGTAAGAGTTAATCAGGCCTGCCGCCTCATGTCCAAGACCCGGAGCCAAATCAAAGCTCACGCCACTCATGTCAATAATGACACGGTGCGGTTGGTTGAGAACATAGACATTGAAGCCAATGGCTTTCGATAAATCGGCCTCGAAGCGAGCATGTTGAGCATCACCGCTCACCCGTGTGGCTATGGCAATGGCGTTTTTCGCCAAACTGGCGCCTGAAATAACCAACAACAGGCCAAAAGCCAAAACTATGAACTTTAGCTTAAGTATTGATTTTACACAGTTTATCACAAACACAAGCTGAAATCCCCGGACCTAATTTCATGCAAACTAGTGAGCCATGGTTAACCAGTGGTTTCAACTCAACCTCAGGCAGTCACCTTAATTTTGCTACACCCAATTTAATGACTGTCCCTTGCAATGCCGTTTGATGATCCCTACAAAGGGGGTGTCTCTTTGGCAGACTCATTTAAACCTGAGGCTGCATGAGCAACAGTTTCGCAACGGTTGGGCGTCCGAATAGTTTAGTGCTCCCCCGCCAATTGCGTTTAGGTGAATCCTCCGTAGGATTCGAAAAGTCCTGAAATGGTTCGATGCCAGATTGGGCAAAGCGTTTTAACCGCTCGGCAGTTGCCGGGCATTTGGTCAACTCAGGATATGTTACAGGCAGCCTTGCATCATACTTTACCTCAACGCCAAAGTGGCGTGGCGGTGGTGTGCGCATTTTTGCAGCCTCAAGGAACTGTGTCCATCATTGCAAGCAGGCCCCCGCGTTTAACTGGTTTCTTAGGTTTGGACAGAAGCCCCAGTTTATCGCGCCGTCTCGCTGCTCAAAGGAATAAAGAACATGGGCACAAAAATGCTCATCGACGCCAGCCAACCGGAAGAAACTCGGGTTGTTGTTGCGCGCGGTAACCGCCTCGAAGAATTCGATTTTGAATCTGCTAATAAGACTCCCCTCAAAGGAAATATTTATCTCGCAAAGGTGACGCGCGTTGAGCCGTCATTGCAGGCGGCCTTTGTGGAATATGGCGGCAATCGCCATGGGTTTTTGGCCTTCGCTGAAATTCACCCAGACTATTATCAAATCCCCATTGCCGACCGTATGGCCTTGCTTGCTGAGCAGGAAGCTGAAGAAGCGGCAGACAATGAAGATGACGATGATGAGGATGAAGCGCCTGCAGTTGAAAACGATCAGCCAGCAGATGAACATTCAGAGCCCGAAGAAATTGAGCATCACCACGATGGCGAGCCACACAGCGAGGCTGCGGCCCCTCTCGATCAAGAACCTGAACCATTTTTAGTTGCTGATGCTGAAGCTGGAGCCGAACACCACGACCACGAAGATGCCCCCACTGCTCAGGCAGAAGGTGCTGAACTTGAAGTGGTTGAAGG
>JANPGD010000113.1:0-6790 GCA_031423845.1 Hyphomicrobiales bacterium
ACTTGAAAGCGGATATTTTCCCATCCACATAAAACAGGTGACAGCCGCACCTGCGATTAAGAATTCGGCCAGCAATCTTGCCTTGCCCGAAAACCCACGCACTGATGCGCGCGTGACTTTTAAATAGTCGTCATAAAAACCAATCGCACCATAGCCGAGGGTCACAAACAACACCGCCCACACATAAAGATTACTTAAGTCCGCCCATAATAATGTCGAGACAAAAACACCTGATAAAATCATCAGGCCGCCCATGGTGGGCGTGCCTTGCTTTTCAACAATGTGGCGCTGTGGCCCATCGGTGCGAATGGGTTGGCCTTTGCCTTGTTTGATTTTGAGCAAAGCGATTATTTTTGGACCAAACACAAATATAAAAAGCAGTGCCGTGAGAATGGCGCCACCCGTTCGCGTTGTTAAATAGCGAAACGCATTGAAAGCTGAAACTTCACTCGTAAGTTTGACGAGGAGATAATAAAGCATTGATCAGCTTTCCTTCGTTATTGGCGAATATTTCGCACGCATTGCGTCCACAAGCAGCCCCATGCGGCTGCCCAATGAACCTTTTACCATGACGACATCACCACTCCGCAATTGCGACATCAGAAAGTCTTTCAGTTCGGCAGATGTCTGAACATAAATGCCACGTTTTGCGGTCGGCGTTGCTTCCCACAAATTCCGCATCAGTGGACCTGCGGCATAAACCATATCAACTTTATAACCGTCCAAAACATCGGCAATTTCTGCATGAAGTGCAGGGCCAAAATCACCCAGCTCCAACATATCACCCAGCACTGCAACGCGCCGACCATTTTTTCCAACTTGTGCATGTGAAAGCAACCCGAGCGCTGCCTTCATCGAAGCGGGATTTGCATTATAGCTTTCGTCAATCAACAACAGTTCACCGCCATCAACGCGCAATCGTTCTTGCACACCACGTCCCTTAGCCGGAGTGGCATCCGCGAGCGCCATTGCGGCCCGCGCCAAATCAGCACCAGTCAATTTTACCGCTGCTAACACGGCAAGGCTATTCAGTGCCATGTGCTCTCCGGGAACACCAAGCTTATAGGTAACCTTTTCGCCCATCACATCAGCGGTGATGCAACAGCATGTGGAGTGCAACGCCACGCGTTCCAAACGCACGGCGGCATTGGTCGCCTTACCAAATCCGATAATATTTCTAATACCCCGAGAGGTCGCAACGAATTTGAGTTTTTCAAAATACGGTGTGTCTTGATTGATGACAGCGGCACCACCGGAAACGACTCCAGAAAAAATCTCAGCCTTAGCATCGGCAATTTCATCGAGTGATTTAAAATGACCGAGATGGCTTTCAGCAATTGTGGTGACTATGGCCACATGGGGCTGCACCATTTTTACAAGGGGCGCAATCTCTCCGCTATGATTCATGCCAATTTCAAAAATACCAAATGCAGTAGAACGCGAAAGTCGCGCCAAGGTGAGCGGCACACCCCAATGATTATTAAATGAGGCCGCCGAAGCATGCGTTTCACCGAATGCTGACAATGCGACACGCAACATCTCTTTAGTGCTGGTTTTGCCCACACTACCTGTCACTGCAATTATCTGGCCACGGCTCCAAGCCCGCGCAGCACGGCCCATATTTTCAAGCCCGCGCAATGGATCATCGGCCACTTGCAACACAGCGCCTGCAGCCCTCATCTCATCAGTGACACGCGAAACCACAGCAACGCCTGCACCTGATTTCAAAGCACCGACGACAAAATCGTGGCCATCCAGTTTGTCACCTTTGATGGCTACAAACACATCACCCGCCGTCACCGCACGGGAATCAATCGACACACCATTGATAGGTCCAAGCACTTCACCCAGCAGCGTGCCGCCAGTTGCCGCAACCAATTCTTGTGCTGTCCAAAGGCTTCGCTCAGCCATGATAAATCTCTCCTCGAAGCGCTGCCAGAACCGCACCATGATCACTAAATGGGAGCACCTCTTTGCCAACAAATTGGCCTTCTTCATGGCCTTTGCCTGCCACCAACAAGACATCGCCAGTTTGCAATTCACTCACCGCCGTTGCGATGGCCCAGGCGCGATCACCAATCTCTGTGGCTTTTGGAGCCGCACTTAAAATTTCCTTGCGAATGATACTGGCATCTTCGCCGCGCGGATTGTCGTCAGTTATGATAACGCGGTCAGCGAGCCGCGCTGCAATCTCGCCCATGATAGGGCGTTTCCCTTTATCGCGGTCACCACCACAGCCAAACACCACGGAAAGCCTGCCTGTTACAGAGGGGCGCAAAGCTGAAATTGCATTTTCTAAGGCATCAGGCGTATGGGCATAATCAACAAAAACTGATGCGCTATTGCCAGCAACACCCACCAGTTCCAGCCGACCTTTTGCACCCTTCAGAGATTCCAGCGCATGCAAGACCAGTGACTCTTCGCCACCAGAAACAATCACCAAACCTGCGGCAACCAGAGCGTTGGATGTTTGAAATTCCCCGACCAATGGCAGCGCTACATCATAGATTGATGTGCGCGTTTGAATTTTTAATTGTTGCCCCAGGCCATTGCGCGTGACCGATAGTAGCTTCAATGATGTGCCCGCATGGCCAACTGTGAAGGGCATCAATCCACGGTCCGCCGCAATGCGCAACACCTCAGCACCTTGCGGCGCATCCATATTGATCACGGCTCCAGCACCCACAGGCAACAATTCTCTAAATAAGCGCATCTTGGCTGCAAAATATTCCTCAAGCGAGCTATGATAATCGAGATGGTCTCGCGTGAGATTGGTGAACGCTCCCGCTGTCAACCGCAAACCATCCAACCGATACTGAGAAAGTCCATGGCTTGAAGCTTCAAATGCCAAATGCTCGATTTTGTCGTCTGATAGTTTTGCAACAATTTGTGCGAGTTGAATGGGGTCAGGAGTCGTGTGGGCGAGGTATTGACTGCCATTTGGCCCCACCACCCCAATAGTGCCAAGGCTGGCCGCGAGAAAGCCCATCGCTTCCCAAATTTGGCGAACGAAAACCGCAACGGATGTTTTACCATTGGTGCCTGTCACTGCAACAATCGTATCAGGCTGAGCATCGTAAAATCGCGCCGCCATCAATGCCAACAAACGGCGTGGATTATCGGTTTCGATAACGTTCCCCGCACTTTTGTAAGTGCCGGTTTGACAAATAACGGCCACTGCTCCACTCGCAATTGCTTGTGGAATATAACGTGCACCATCCACTTTGGTGCCGGGCAATGCTGCAAAAATAAAACCAGGTACGACGGTACGGCTGTCTGCCGTAAGGCCTAAAACCTCAACATCGGCACCCTTAGCGAGGGCTGCATCCGACATCAATAAATGGCTCAATCTTTGCAACATCACACGGTCAGCCATTTTTTTTTGCAGCTTTGGCCTGCTTTTCAAGTTTGACCAAATCTTCTGCTGTGAACACCGGAGTCACCCCCAAAAGAGGCGCAATGCGTTCAATAATTTTTGAAGCGGTTGGCACAGCATTCCAACCCGCCGTCGCAAAACCATAAGTTTCCGGCGTGGCGTGGGGTTCATCCAACATCACAAAAATTGCATATTTTGGGTGGTCCATAGGAAAGGCACCAATAAAAGTAGCCAAGCTCTTTTCTTTCGAATATCGGCCATTGACAACTTTTTCTGCTGTTCCCGTTTTGCCTCCCACACGATACCCTAAAACGTCAGCTTTTGAGGCTGTGCCTTCTTCCACGTTCAGGCGAAACAGATAGCGCATCTTTTCTGAAGTTTCGGGCTTCACGATGCGGTGGGCCAACACATCGGCTTCTTCTTTCGTCCGCTTCAGGAACGTAGGAGGAATAGCCATGCCGCCATTAATGAGATCAGAAACCACAGAAAGACCTTGCAGCGGTTGCACGGCAAAACCGTGTCCGAAAGCAGCCGTAACCGAGGCAAGTTTGCTCCAATGTTTTGGCAACAAAGGCTTGGCGCTTTCTGGCACTTCAGTAATCAACCGATCGAGCAAACCAACACGGCGCAAAAATTCAACATGGTTTTCAACACCCACTTGCAACGCCATTTTGGCGGTGCCGATGTTTGACGAATTGGTGAACACTTCGGGCACAGTTAAGATGCGGCGCTGCGCATGAAAGTCACTGATGCGGGCATTACCAATAATTAAATTGGAGCGCGTGTCATATTTTGAAGTCAAGGTAGCAGTGCCATAATCAAACGCCATGGCGAATGTAACAGCCTTGATCACCGAACCCAATTCATAGACCCCACTGGTCAATTTATTTTGCTGATCAGAAGTGAGCCGTTTATCATCCGAATTCGGATTATAATCTGGCAGTGAAGCCATGGCTAAAATTTCGCCAGTCTCAGTATCCATAACAATGCCACCGCCAGCCTTGGCCCTAAATTTAATAACGGCTTTGGCCACTTCATCGGTCACCGCATGTTGAATGCGCGTATCCATCGCCAATTGCGCTGGGGCTGAAGTGGAAGTCTCTGGTTCAGTTAAGGAGGCTGTGTACAAAGCACCCTGATCATCAAGAAATTTCTCAATACCAGCAATGCCCTTGGTGTCGACATCGACATAGCCAATTGTGTGGGCCGCAAGTCTTCCCAACGGATAGACTCGTTTTCGTTCATTCACATAACCCACACCCGGAATGCCAAGATTATAAACTGCGTCGCGTTCTTCCGGGCTCACCTGGCGTTTGAGCCACACAAAGGCTCGGCCCGGTGCCATGAGTTTTTGGCGTAACGCTTTGCTATCCAAATCAGGCATGGTAGCCGTGAGAGATTCCACCGCTTCATCCATATCAATAATTTTTCGTGGATCAGCAAACAGTGAAGCCACTGCAATATCTGTGGCCATCACCACACCATTGCGATCAATAATATCGGGGCGTGGGATTGGCGTTTCATGCGCCGCCAATTCAGGATTTGCAGGTGCCACCTTTGGCTTGAGCGTTAACTGACCCAATTGCACAGCAATAGCAAAAAAAGACGCACTAAAGAGGATGCCCAGCAAGCGAATGCGGTTTTGTCCCCGCAATTTTTCGCTGCCTTTTGGCGTGTGCAATTCAGCTTTGTTTTCCATCATTGCATCTTCGCCAAAATGTCGCCAATCGGGTCAGTGCCTTGATCGTCAAGTTTCACCACGGGATGATCAGGAATTTTACTCGAAAGATCTGCGACTGAAACAATCTGGCTGGCTGTAATCGCCTTCAGTTTCAACCGATCCTCTGCCAATTTTTGCAACCGTTCAGGTCGCGTCAAGCTACTCCATTCAGCATTTAAAAGCTTAATTGACTCGCGTTGATTGGATACACCTGTTTTCATTTTTGCAATTTGGCGTTCAAGGCCGCGCGTGGAATGCTCCAGCGAATAAAGAAAAAAGGCCGAGACCAAAAGGCCCATCACCAGCAACGCGTTAAACACTTTAACCATTTAATGTCTCTTCCGTTCAAGTGAAGGCACGGCCATGGCGCGTGCATCAAATTCAAATTTATCAGCGGCCGTGCGAATACCGGCGCGAAGTTTGGCTGACCGCGAGCGAGGATTGTCCAACATTTCCTCAACCCCAGCTTCCAGATGACCCTTGAACAAAAATTCAAAACTCGGGCGTGATCCATCATGTGAAGCTGGCAAATGCCTCGAATTGGTTGGCAACTTGCCACCGCGTTCGGCGAAGAAGCGCTTCACAATACGATCTTCCAGCGAATGAAATGTGACCACCACCAAACGGCCACCCACATCAAGAATTTCTTCGGCAGCCTCTAGTGCTAGTGCCAACTCATCAAGCTCGGCATTGACATGAATGCGAAGGGCCTGAAATGTGCGCGTGGCTGGATGGGTGCGATCTTTCATACGCTGCGGTCCCGTGGCGCGTTCAACCGCCTTCACCAAATCTAACGTCGTCATTAAAGGCGCTTCCGTCCGTGCACTGACAATCGCTTTAGCTATTGAACGTGAGCGTGGCTCCTCGCCTAGGATATAAATAATCTGCGCCAAATCTTCAGCAGGTAAATTGTTTACATAGTCAGCAGCAGATTTTCCATCTTGCGCCATGCGCATGTCCAATGGCCCATCGCGCATGAATGAAAATCCACGGGCTGCTTCATCAATCTGCATTGATGACACGCCAATATCCAACACCACCCCTTGAACTTTCTGACCATCAACAATCGATTGCATGTCACCAAATGTGCCGTGCACCAATTGCAGGCTGCCCTTGCTCTGCGCCGCCAATGCAGCGCCTTCCGCAATTGCAGTGGGGTCACGATCAATCGCAATCACTTTGCAATTTGCCGCAGCTAAAATCCCCCGCGTATATCCGCCAGCTCCGAATGTGCCATCGACGTAAACGCCGCCGTCATGCGGAGCGAGTGCGGCAAGCACTTCATTCAACATCACTGGCACATGGCGTGCAGGTTGCTCTGGAATGGAATTAATCAAGGCTAAGATACACAGTGAACAAGAGGTTAATAATTGTTCGACAATGCCTCCGCGATTGTTAACAAATCGTTTCAAAAGCGATTCATTTCAACCACTTTGAAGAAATACCAGTCGGCCTATAAGCCGGGTTTTGTCCCCATGGGGTCTCACCCACAGTGTATGGCCATTCATCTGGAGCTTGCGTTGCCGCAAGCTTCACGCAACCAACCCGGGCGGCGAACCGAAAACAGTCCTGATATCTTTCGATATCGTGCCACCCCTATTCGGTCTTGCTCCGGGTGGGGTTTGCCATGCCAGTCTTGTTGCCAAGCCTGCGGTACGCTCTTACCGCACCGTTTCACCCTTACCAAAGCACGC
>JANPGD010000114.1:0-13021 GCA_031423845.1 Hyphomicrobiales bacterium
CAGCGCTCACATCATTGGCGATGATCAGATCACAAGATTTTTTGGCGAGTTTTGCTTGCGCATGCTCGATGACTTTTTCTGTCTCTGCCGCAAAACCCACAACCAATTGTGGGCGCATTCTTCCCGAGGCGATGGTTTTGAGAATATCAGGATTCTCGACAAAGCTTAGTGTGGGAACTTCACCGGATTTTGGTTTTTTTATTTTATTGGTAGCTGGTGTTGCCACTTTCCAATCGGCCACAGCGGCTGCAAATATTGCAATGTCAACAGGGAGTGATTTTTCACAGGCCGCTAACATTTCATCAGCAGTTTCGACTTCGATAATTTTCACGCCGAATGGTTTGGGCAATGATACTGGACCAGAGACGAGCGTGACATCCGCCCCCATGTGGATAGCGGCTTCGGCAATGGCATAGCCTTGCTTGCCGGACGAATGATTAGAGATGTAACGCACCGGATCAATCGGCTCGCGCGTGGGGCCGGCGGTTATTAAAACTTTTTTACCTGCGAGTGGCTTTACTGATGTTGAAAGCAAAGCTTTAATCGCAGAGAGAATTTCAACTGGTTCTGCCATGCGGCCCGGTCCAAATTCACCGCAAGCCATGTCACCTTCATTGGGACCGACGATGTGAATGCCATCGGCTTTTAATGTTGCAAGATTGCGCTGGGTGGCCGCGTGAAGCCACATACGCACATTCATAGCGGGGGCGATCAACACAGGCTTATCAGTGGCGAGCAAAGTAGTAGACGCTAAATCGCCTGCCAAGCCTTGTGCCATTTTTGCCACTAAATCAGCTGTTGCGGGAACTACTACAACGAGATCTGCCGAGCGTGAGAGTTCAATGTGCCCCATCTCCACTTCATCAGTGAGATTGAATAGCGCGGTATGAACTTTCTCACCCGACAAGCTGGCAAGTGACAAAGGCGTTACAAACTCTTCAGCAGCCTTGGTCATAATGGCGCGAACCGCAATGCCACGGGTTTTCAAAAGCCGGATCAGCTCCAAACTTTTGTAAGCCGCAATACCACCCCCAACGATGAGAAGAACTGATTTACTCATGGCTTATCTAAGCACCATTTTGAGGGCCATCACAACTAGGGCGGCGGCCCCCGCCAGCAAAGCTGGGGTGTGCCATCGCGATGACTTGGACGTATCCGCTTTGGCCATATCAGAAAGCTTGCGCGTAATGCGGTGAGCATCATCAATAATAGCAGGTATTTTCAGGCCGAGGCGGGCCAGAGACATAACACTGCCGCCTGCTTGTTCAATTTTGCCCAGCGGCCCCAGTTTGCGCTCGATCCAATGGCGCACCACGGGTTCACCCGATGACCAGATATTGAGATTGGGGTTGAGCGTGCGGGCCACGCCTTCGGTGACCACCATGGTTTTTTGCAGCAGAAGCAACTGCGGTTGCGTTTGCATTTTGAATTGCTCAGTCACTTCAAATAATTGGGTGAGTAGCCTTGCCATGGAAATCTGCTCGGCGGGCAGACCCATAATTGGCTCACCAATAGCGCGCAAGGCTTGCGCGAATGTGGAAACATCTTGCGTGTCTGGAATATAGCCAGCGTCAAAATGCACTTGCGCCACGCGCATATAATCACGCGTGATAAAGCCATAAAGAATTTCCGCGAGAAATAAGCGGTCGCCCTCGCTCAAACGCCCAGTAATGCCAAAATCGAGCACCACCAATGTGCCTGCATCATCAACAATCAAATTGCCTTGGTGCATATCGGCGTGAAAGAACCCATCGCGAATGGCGTGGCGCAGAAAACTTTGGATTACTGTATCAGCAAGCTTGTTGAGATCAAAACCCTTGTCGCGAAGGGTTGGCACATCGGCCATCGGTGTGCCGTTAATCCACTGCGTAGTGAGCACCCGTTTTGAGCTGCGCGCCCAATCAACGTCTGGCACGCGAAAGCCGGGGTCATCCTTAGCATTCAATGCCATCTCGGAAAGCGCTGAGGCTTCCATACGCAAATCTAGTTCCAAGTTCATGGATTCTTCAAGCATGGCGACCGCTGAAACAGGGCGCAGGCGGCGGCCTTCTTTGCTCAGGCGTTCAATCATCCGCGCGGCAAATGCAAAGCTTTCAATGTCATTGCGGAAGCGCGTTTCAACATTGGGGCGCAGAATTTTAACAGCAACGGTCCTGCCTTCGAGGGTGACGGCCTTATGGACTTGGGCAATGGATGCAGCAGCGATGGAGGGGCCGAAGCCTGTGAACAGTTGGGCGATCGGTTTTCCGAGTTCACGCTCTACAATGGCGCGGGCTTCAGCATCGGCAAAAGCGGGCAAACGATCTTGCAAAACCTTCAATTCAAAAGCTCGTTTGGCTCCTATTATATCAGGGCGTGTGGCGAGGAACTGTCCGAGCTTGATATAGCTGGGGCCAAGGCGCGTGAGGGCGGCCGTCAGATTATTATATTCACCACCATTCAAGTTTTCAGTGCGGCCAAGTTTGGCAATCTTTAATGCAGCACGCGCAGGCCATGGTGCCTGTTTTAACTGGTCAGTCGGGATGAGTGCATCATATCGCGCCAGCACAAAACCTGCATGGAGCAACCGCGCGATATTGGACACCACATTAGCCATTAAATGCGCCAGCCCGAATGGATGGCCACCACACCCCCGGTGAGATTTCGGTAGGTAACTTTACTGAAACCAGCGGTGCGCAGCATCTCCGCAAACACATTCTGCTTTGGGAACATGCGAATGCTTTCGACGAGATAGCGATAGGGTTGACCATCACCCGTCACCACTTTGCCAACGGCAGGAATGACTGTGAAGGAATAAGCGTCATAGATTTTTTGCGCTAAGGGCAGTTCCATATGCGAAAATTCCAAGCACAGAAAACGTCCACCGGGCTTCAACACACGGTGCGCTTCGGCCAGTGCTTTATCAATATGGGTTACGTTACGAATACCGAAGGCGATTGTGTAGGAGTCAAAACTTTGATCCGGAAAGGCGAGGCTTTCTGCATTACCGACGGTGAAGGAACAGCGGTCCAACCTGCCTTCACTCTCACCGCGCTTTTGGCCTTCACTCACCATTTCGGGTGAAATATCGGCCACAGTCACACGTGTGCCCGCGCCACCTGCGTCCAGAATGCGAAACGCAATATCACCGGTGCCCCCAGCCACATCCAATGCATTAAATGCTCGATCACCCTTGGGTGGGTTCAACATGGTGATCACGTCATCTTTCCAAAGCCTGTGCAGGCCAGACGACATCAGATCATTCATTTGGTCGTAGCGGCTCGCGGCTTTGGAGAAAACCTCATTGACGAGGCCCTGTTTTTCACCAGTTGGCACCTGCCTGAAACCAAACGCAGCATTTTCGTTTTCTTGGGTCATGCGCTTAAGATAGTGCATTGCGGTAAAGACTTCTATTGAAACTGTAGCGCGACACGTTAACACGGTTAACCATGCCAGAACTCCCAGAAGTTGAAACTGTTAAACGTGGCCTTGATCCGGTGCTACGCGGCCAAAAGTTGGTGCACGTGAAAACCCGTCGCGCCAATTTGCGTTTTCCTTTTCCTGCTGATTTTGCGGAATCGCTGGAAGGGGCCACGGTGATAAACCTCACGCGCCGCGCCAAGTATATCCTGATTGAATGTGACAATGGTCAAAGCCTGATTGTCCATCTGGGCATGACGGGGCGTTTCACGGTGCTGCAGCCTGAGGGAGGGGCCTCCAATCTCGGTGAGTTTTATTTCGAAGCTGGAGCTGGTGATAAAGCTGACGGCCCGCATGATCATGTGGTGTTCACTTTGGGCAATGGTGTGCGGTTGGTTTATTGCGATCCCAGACGGTTTGGCATGATGGATGTGACCGCGACCTTGCAGTTGCACGCGCATAAGCTGCTAAAGAACATCGGTGTTGAGCCATTGGGCAATGAGTTTTCCGGCGCGCATCTGGCTGAGAAATTTCGCAACAAATCTGCGCCTTTAAAATCGGCTTTGCTCGACCAGCGTGTGGTGGCCGGGCTTGGCAATATCTATGTGTGCGAGGCATTGCATCGCTCGGGCCTCTCGCCAACACGCAAAGCAGGATCATTGGTAAAGGTTAAATCTTATGATCCATGGCTTGATGTGTTGGTGCGCAATATTAAAGAAATTCTGTTGGAAGCGATTGTGGCAGGCGGATCAACCTTGCAGGATTTCGTGGGGGCAGATGGTAAGAAAGGATCATTCCAGCAGCGTTTTACCGCCTATGACCGTGAGGGTGATGATTGCATCACGGCTAGTTGTAAAGGTAAGATCAAACGCATTATGCAAGCGGGGCGTTCTACATTCTATTGCTCAGTCTGCCAGAAATAGGATTTTGATATGACTTTTGAAAATATCATCGTGAGCGAGCAAGGGACCGTTGGCATCATCCAACTCAACCGCCCTAAGTCGCTGAATGCTTTGAATGCGGCAATGATTATTGAATTGAACGCGGCATTAGATTCGTTTGAAAGCAATGCAACCATTGGCGCGATTATTCTGACTGGTAACGAAAAAGCATTCGCTGCGGGTGCTGATATTCGCGAAATGAAAGATAAAACATTTGCGCAAGTGAAAGCCGAAAACTTTCTGCATGAGTGGGATCATATTAACACCATCACCAAGCCGATCATTGCTGCTGTGTCTGGTTTCGCTTTGGGCGGTGGTTGTGAATTTGCCTTAATGTGTGATCTGATTATTGCGGGCGACACGGCAAAGTTCAGCTTGCCTGAAACAGGACTGGGAATCATCCCCGGCGCTGGGGCCACGCAAAGATTAGTGCGGGCAGTTGGTAAAGCCAAAGCCATGGACATGATTTTGACTGGCCGTATGATTGATGCAAGTGAGGCCGAACGTTCTGGTTTGGTCGCACGTGTGGTGCCTGCAGAAAAGGTGATGGAGGAGGCTTTGTTCATTGCCACAAAAATCGCTGGCCTTTCTCATCCTGTGGCCAAGGTCGCAAAGCGTGCCGTGAATGCTGCCGCTGAACTGCCATTGAGTGTGGGATTGGAGTTGGAACGCCAACTGGTTCATTCCATGTTTGATCTGCACGACCAGAAAGAAGGCATGGCCGCTTTTCTTGAAAAGCGTGCCCCTAAATTTGAAAACAGATAGCTGATGCTGGCGCTACTCTTTGGTTTGTTCGCTGGCCTATGTTGGTCTATCCATGATTTAATCGCTCGATATTTTGCCAGCAAGATTGGCGCTTACCGCATGGCGTTTTGGACCCTGTTGGTGGGTTCAGCCTTGTTAAGTGTTATTGTACTGTGGAACGGCACAGTCCAAAATATCGATCGTCCAACGAGCGAACTCATTCTTGTCCTTGGCATTGTGTACGGAATTGCTGTTAGCAGCTTGTTCAAGGCCTTCAGCATGGCTCCCGTCTCCATCGTCGGGCCTTTCACAGCAGGCTATCCAGCATTAATTGTGGTGTGGGGCCTGATTAATGGAGTCCACCCCAGCGTAATGCAAATTCTTGCTGTGATCTTGATTCTTGCCGGAGCCGTGGTGGTCGGACGTATGGGTGCTGATGATGGAGGAATGGCCACAGTCGCGAAGGATAAACGCGTAACACTATTTTTCTTTTGTGCTGTTGCGAGCTTTTGTTTCGCGGCGTCTGTAGTGTTGGGACAATTGGCCAGTGTCAAACTGGGTGAAATTGAAACCACTTTTCTCAACCGCATTCCCGCAGCTTTGGTATTGTTGCCAATTATATGGCGTGAAAAACATGAAACAAAAAGCGTCGGCCCAAAGGCTTGGACTGCCATCACTGCAATGGCAGCACTTGATGTGGCAGCAGTGGTCGGCATTAATTATATGGGTCGTTTGCCGACCAAGGAACTTGGGGCCATGGGCATTAGTGCTTACGGCGCCATTTCGGTGTTGTTGGCCATGATCATTCTGAAAGAAAAAGTATCTTCATGGCAATGGTTGGGTATTGCCATGATTGTTGCAGGCGTCGCGGGTTTGGCCACACCTTAAATTAGTGCGCCTCATCCCAATTATGGGCGGCGCGCGCATCGACTTGTAAAGGTACAGACAGTTTGAGCGCAGGCTCTGGTGCTAGTGTCATAATTTTTTGGACAAGCGGGAGAGTTTGTTCGATTTCAGATTCTGGGCATTCAAAAATTAACTCGTCATGCACTTGCAGCAACATGCGGGCGTTTAGATTAGCCTCCCGTAAAGCCGGCATCATGCGCACCATGGCGCGGCGAATAATATCAGCGGCTGAACCTTGAATGGGGGCGTTGATAGCGGCGCGTTCCAGAAAGGCTTTTTCCGAAGCATTAGGAGAATTGATACGTGGGAAATTGCAGCGCCTTCCGAAAATAGTTTCCACGTACCCTTGCGCATGAGCCGCACGTTTGGTTTCTTCCATGTAATCTTTAATGCCTGGGAAGCGCTTGAAATAGGTGCGGATATATTCGCCTGCTTCCTCGCGACTAATGGAGAGCTGATTGGCCAATCCAAAAGCTGAGATGCCGTAAATAATTCCAAAGTTAATAGCCTTGGCGCGGCGGCGCACAGAGCTTTCCATGCCTTCAATCGGCACACCAAACATTTCACTGGCGGTCATGGCGTGAATGTCTAGGCCATCGGCGAAAGCTTTTTTGAGCTGTGGAATATCCGCCACATGAGCAAGTACGCGCAATTCAATTTGTGAATAATCGGCGCTGATGAGTTTAGACCCTTTGGGGGCAATAAATGCTGTGCGAATGCGGCGCCCATCTTCAGTGCGCACGGGAATGTTTTGGAGATTTGGATCGGTCGATGATAAACGACCAGTAGAGGTTGACGCCATGGAATAAGATGTGTGCACGCGACCCGTTTTTGGATTGATATATGTGGGCAAGGCATCCGTGTAAGTTGAACGCAACTTAGCCAGCTGCCGCCAATCCAAAACTTTCTTCGCAAGGTCTATGCCTTGTGCCGCCAGATCATCAAGCGCGTCAGAGTCTGTGCTCCATGCGCCTGTTGCAGTTTTACGGCCACCAGGGAGTTGCATTTTACCAAATAAGATATCGCCTAATTGTTTTGGCGAACCAATGTTGAAGGGCTGACCCGCAAGGGTGTGAATTTCAGTTTCTATTGCTGCTTGCTTGGTGCCAAATTCTGAGGAAAGTTTTGCCAGCACATGGCGATCGACTTCAATGCCTTCACGCTCCATTTGCATAAGCACTGAAACCAAAGGCCGTTCTAGCGTTTCATAGACAGTGACTTTGCGCATGGCGAGCAGCCGTGGATTCAATAACATCCATAAGCGCAACGTGATATCAGCATCCTCAGCGGCGTAGGCGGTGGCTTTGTCTATGGCCACACGATCAAAAGTGATCGACGATTTGCCGCTGCCAGCCACATCTTTGAAGGCAATCGGCTTGTGACCCAGATGGCGTTGCGATAGCTCGTCCATGCCATGACCGACATCGCCTGATTCCAGCACATAGGACATCAGCATAGTATCATCGAGCGGAGTGACGCCAATGTCCAGATTGCTAAGCAGCAGCATGTCATACTTTAAGTTCTGGCCAATCTTCAAAACCGACGGCGATTCAAAAAGTGGTTTCAATCTTTTCAACGCTTCTTCGCGCGGAATTTGACCCGCAATCAGACCCCCACTGAACAGGCCATCGCCAGCACCTTGATGTGCCAGCGGAATGTAGCAGGCTTTGCCCGGTGCAGTGGCCAGCGACACACCAACAATATTGGCCTGCATGGCATCAAGAGAATCGGTTTCTGTGTCTATGCACACGAAGCCTTGCGCAATGGCCTCAGCAATCCATTTTTCGAGCGCTTCGATTGTGGTGACGGTTTCATAATCCGCATGATTGACGGGGATGGATTTGAGTTTTTCCGCCAAATCAATTTCATCTTTTTGTTTGTCATTCTCGGGCAGGCGGGAATCCATTTCAGGTTCGCCACCTGTATTCGTGTTGGGTTCTGGCCTTCGCCGAAACGATGGTTCGGCGGGAGTTGCAATCCCCCCTTCCGGCGGCCACTGCGTGAAGGTGACCGGCACTGCATCAATCGCATCCACATCGGCTTGTAAAGCCGCACCAATCTTGCGGGTGAAACTGGTAAACTCCAGCGCTTTCAAAAATCCGATCAATTCAGAAGCTCGAGGGACATCAACTGCAAAGCTATCAAGATGTTCCTTCGTTGGCACATGTTGATCCAGTGTCACCAAACGTTTTGAAATGCGGGCTTGCTCGGCAAATTCAATGAGGTTTTCGCGCCGCTTATTTTGTTTAATTTCACCAGCGCGCGCTATCAACGTTTCAACGTCACCATAAAGATTGATGAGCTCCGCTCCGGTCTTCAATCCAATGCCTGGAACACCCGGCACATTATCAACTGAATCGCCAGCCAGCGCCTGCACTTCAATCACCTTATCTGGTGTCACACCAAATTTTTCGAACACTTCAGCATCGCTGATTTCTTTGTCCTTCATGGTGTCGAGCAACATCACGCCGGGTTTGACCAACTGCATTAAATCTTTATCTGAGGTGACAATGCGCACCGTGGCCCCCGCCTCAACAGCTTGGCGGGTGTAGGTGGCGATCAGATCATCGGCTTCGAAATTTTCCATTTCCACGCACGCCACATTGAAAGCTCTGGTGGCTTGACTGATCAGACCAAATTGTGGGCGAAGATCCGCTGGGGCTTCAGGGCGGTGGGCTTTATATTCTGGATAGAAATCATTGCGGAAAGTTTTGCCCGAATGATCGAAGATCACAGCCAGATGTGTTGGCACTTTATCGCCGCGTTTTTCTTCCAACAGCTTCCACAGCATGTTGCAAAAACCTTGGACAGCTCCAACCGGCAGGCCATCAGATTTGCGCGTGAGTGGCGGCAAAGCATGATAAGCGCGAAAAATATAGCCCGAACCATCAATCAGATAGAGGTGATCACCGGGTTTTAATGTGGAGCTTTGTGTTGACATAATTGACGTTATGCCACCGTTGATTTGCTATTGCCAGCTTTGCCCAAGCCGGCCTGCGGAAAAGAAATGACAAGTTGGTGTGGCGCGTAGCCCAAAATAGCAAAACAGGTCCGATGACGCCTACTGCTGTCACCAGCAACGACACCTCACCCAAATCCATATTTGGTAGGAATTTCAACACTGCAACGCGCGAGCCCGCCATAAAGAGAAAGAATGAGAGATAGATGACGATTGAGTTTTCACCGCAATAGCGAATGGCTGCAGCCAATCCTGTTTTTGATAGAACAACGCCAGCAGTGATCACCGCACCCGCTCCAATAAACCCAAGCGCCAAACCGATGCCCGGCAATGCTGCATAACCCAAATGTACCATTTCATAATTGCCAACGCCCCAAATTGTTAGAACAGCGAGCAAATAGGGCATGGATTGAGATGTCATTTGCCTTGCAAATTCAAAGATATTTTTCGCCAGCCAATAGCCGCCATAAAAATAGACGTAGCGCGAGGCAAACTCATCGATCAGTGTCCAGCCCGTTTCAATGGGAGCCATTTCAAGCAGAGCGGCACAGAAAAAAACGAAGAGCGGTGGAACTTTGCGCAATAATTTTGTGATGGGAAAAAAGATTGCCAGCACATAAATAAACCACAGCGTGCCGAATGGTTGCACAAATCCCAAAATATATTCTGAAAACACCGCTTGGGGTCCCTGTTGAGCATAAATTCCATAGGCTTTGGACAGCAACTGAATGCTCATCCACATTATATAAAAATACATAAAGTGAACAAATTTACTGTCGAGATAGCTGCGCCATGGACGGTCAATACGGCTGCTCAAAAACAACCCCGATATTAAAAAGAAATCGGGCATGCGGAAGGGCCGTGCCCAGTCGATAAAGGGGTGCATCCATGTTAAGTCGCCAGCGGCTTTTTCAACGCCTAAAGTGGAATGCATCATCACCACGAGTATGATGCAAATGCCTTTTGCATAATCGACCCAATCAATTCTTGAGTGTGATGTGGTATTAACCATGATGAACCCCTTGCTCCAATTCGAGACAAAACTTCTGTTGGCTAACACTCAGCAAAATGTGAGCCTAAATCATGCGGGCGCTGCGGCATCAATTAACGTGGTTAAAAAATCTTAAACGTCTGGAATGTTATGCGGCGTAATTACTTGAATAACCGATTTTGTCGCCACAATTTTCTGAGCGAGAACGCCATTGGCATGCATCACATGTAGACAACAGCGACGCATATCGGCGCGTAAATCATGGTGCAAGACAGCATTGATTTTACCTGCGCCAAGAAGTGCACGGTTGTCGGCATCGAGATCATGGGCAATAAATACATCACATTTTCGATTTGCTTTTCGGAATGCCTCGAGAACCGAATGATTGGCTCCGCCCACCGAATAGGCTGCTCTGATATTGGGATGATTTGCTATCGCTTTTTGAACTAATATTTTGGTTTCAATATTGAGACCAAAACCTTCACTGACGACAATAGACTTGAGATGAGGATAATGAGTTTGCAGGGCGTGCGTGAAGGCCAATTGGCGTTCTTCCTCACCACTGAAACCCGTGCTAGAAACGGTGACGAGAATTGAAGCAGGCTTTTGCGGCAACCACGAACCAATCAGATAGGCTGCCGTTTTCCCTGCCGCGCGGTTATCAATTCCGACATAGGCAATTCGCTTACTCTGTGGAATATCTGTCACTAGGGTGATCACAGGAATGCCTTTGGCCACAAGTTCATCAATTGCTTCTTTGATCCCTGCTATGTTTGGAACCTTTAAGATCAACCCATTGCTGCCTCGCCGTGCAATGCTTCTCAAAAGCGAGATAATTTTGCTGGCCTCCAAAGTCTCTGAACCATGAAATCGGCAGCGAAATATGGCGGGCTGCAATTGTATTAGTTCAGCTTCCAAAGCTTGCCTCACCAATTCCGAAAATCGTTGCGGCGCTTCCATAACAATATCAATGGTAAATTTGCGCCCCCGCATAATTGAAAGCTCGCCCTGCTGCCTTAATTCTTTCACCGCCTGTTGCACGCGCTTGAAGGTTGAGCCTGAAACTCCATCACGCCTATGTAGAACACGGTCAATGGTGGCAAGGCTTAACCCAGCTTGCCTGGCAATTTCCTTCATCGAAAAGGGTGGGCGCCTGGTCATTCTGCGATTGTTCCCTGAGGTGTTTTTGAGGTGTTTCGTTTTCAACACCCTCTTAACATGGTTCCAGAGATCTGCAATCAACGAGGATGTGTGCCCCATGAAAAAAGATAACGTAATCAGTCAGCGATCAACCAGCGTTTGGCTCACCCCTGAGCATTGCGATCTTGAAGATTTCAAAACCGAAATCAACCGTACAGCGCTTTCAGCAGACTATCCGTTTGCAACGCATATCGAAAAAAACGTGCCCGTCTATGATGCTCCTTCCATTCTTAAAATCTCAGATACGGTTGAGGGCCGCAATGCGGTGATGGCTGAATGGGCGGAAGTGCTTATGTCCGGCCCCGGCATTATCGTGTTTAAAAATGCAGTGAGTGACATGGCTGCTCTTGACCAGATGAGCAACCACTTCGCGGCGATCATCAAAGAGCAGCATGCCAATAATGTCTCAGGGGGTGATCACTTTGGTAAGCCCGGCGCCAATGACCGCATTTGGAACGCGCTCGAAAAGATTGCGTTGCGAGACCCAGAATGTTTCGCACGCTATTACGCCAATGATATGATTGCCATGATCAGCCAAGCGTGGCTGGGCACAGGCTATCAAATCACTTCACAAGTCAATGTGGTGAACCCCGGCGGCGAAGCGCAATCGGTGCACCGCGATTATCACATGGGTTTTCAAACTGCCGAGCAGATCGCGCAGTTCCCCGCCCATATTCATAAACTCTCACCAGCGCTCACCTTACAAGGAGCAGTGGCCCATGTGGATATGCCCATCGAAACTGGCCCCACACTTTATTTGCCTTTCAGCCAGACATTTGCGCCCGGATATTTCGCATGGCGCAAACCGGAGTTCAAAGACTTCTTCAACAATAATTATGTGCAACTGCCCTTGAACAAAGGCGATATGGCCTTCTTTAACCCTGCCCTGTTTCATGCCGCTGGCCATAATAAAACCTCTGATAAGAAGCGCATGGGCAATTTGTTGCAAGTGTCCTCGGCCTATGGCCGCGCCATGGAGTCAATGGACCGCGCCCGCATGAGCATTGCGCTTTATCCGGTGCTGGCGGAAATGAAGTCGGCGGGCACACTCGATGCGCGAGGGATCACTCATGCGATCGCCGCCTGCGCCGAGGGTTATTCTTTTCCCACCAATCTTGATCGTGATCCGCCCTTGGGTGGCCTCGCTCCTGAAACCCAAGCCGCTTTGTTCGAACGTGCCTTGAATGAGGGCTGGAGCTTAGAAAAATTCAATGCCGATCTCGAAAAGCAAAACTGGAGGAAACTGACATAGGGTTGCGACTTCGCAATAGCTCCGCTAAAGCGAAGCGCATAGCACCCGTAGCTCAGCTGGATCAGAGCGCTGCCCTCCGAAGGCAGAGGTCACAGGTTCGAATCCTGTCGGGTGCGCCAATAATTTCAATGGGTTAGTGGAGATTTTGACCTGCCAAAAAAGTACTTGTCCGCAGAATGTCCTCAGAATTCGTTCACGTGCAGTTCCGGGAATAGGCGGGAAGTGTTCTGGTGCAAATTAGCGAATTTCTCCTCGTGATACCTCAGTCACGATCAAAGTAGAAAACTCATGGAAGAAGTAAACCAGAATCCATTTCTGAATGTCAGGGAAGCAGGGGCTTTCCTGCGGCTCAAAAAGCGCACGATGGACAACATGCGCTGGATGGGTACAGGCCCAGGCTTTCGCAAACATGGTGGACGCGTATTCTATCACATTGATGAATTGACAGAGCGGTCGCTGGCAACGCGAGCGAAGTCGACGCCTCACTTCTCAGAGATGGCTGTGATCGCAACTTAGATGTCGCGATCACAGCAAACGCATACGATCAACAATGATGAAGGAAGAAGTTGTGGGCAAATTTGACAAATTTGGGATGCCACTTCCTCGACCGGAAAACAGCACCATGCTTC
>JANPGD010000115.1:0-3309 GCA_031423845.1 Hyphomicrobiales bacterium
CATAGTGCTTTTTCACTTTGCGCACCGTTTGCCAAGTGCCCTTAAAGCCAGATGGGATGATAAACGCATCACCACGTTTCAAGCGCCACTTCTTGCCATCTTCGGCGCGCGTTAAAACCGCCTCGCCTTGAATGAAATGGCAGAACTCCCATTCCAAATATTCCACCATCACCGTGCCTGGGGTGGATTCCCAAATCCCACAATGCAAGCGGCCATCTTCGCCACTGAAATGATTCCACGTATTGGTTTTGTAAGAACCCTTCAGCAGTTTCGATTTGTCCGGCTTGCCTGAATCTTTTTTCGGTGCACCTTTGCCCGTGGTTTTCATCACGATGATGTCGGTTTCATTTTCCATGTTCTATCCTATTCAAAAGTTCTTCGCGTGTCGGTTTGAAATTAGAAGCTATCCACCAATCTTCAAGGTGTTGCAAAATCTCACCCATTTCAGGACCAGAGTGAAAGCCCGCTGCCAACAAATCTTTTCCCGTTACTGGAAACTTTGGAATTGGCCACCTCTGCGGCAAATCTAAAAGCGATTGCCACTGCAATTTGGAACGTGATTTCGCCCACCCCACATGAACAGCATCCAACCATGTGGCAACACCAATCCTATAGAGTATTGCATGTTGCTCAGAAATATTTAGCTTCGACGTTAGATCTGGTGCTGCAAGCACATTTACAATGCGCGATGCTTCATCATTTGAAAGTCGCAAGCGCTCTTTCAAATCAGCGGGGCGTTTGGCCAATACAAAAAGTCGCAGCAATCCATCTTCCGGCAAGCGACCAAGCACGCGCCAATCATCCGTGTGCGGAATAATTATTTTTAGTATGCCAGAAACAGCCATAATTTTTAAAGTTTCAACTGCACGGGGTGCAACAATGAGCTTCATCAATTCACTGCGAATGCGTTCAGCAGAAATTTTTTTAAGCCCCGATTTCAGCTTCACACAGGCGGCTAAACCAACCGGACAAGGCGAACCTTTTCCATAGCGTGCGTGAAATCTAAAAAACCGCAGAATTCGCAAATAGTCTTCTTTGATACGCGCTTCAGAATCTCCAACAAACCTCACGCGCTTTCTCTGAATATCAAGATAACCTGTTGTAAAATCGAATATTTTACCCTTCGCATCACAATACATTGCATTGATTGTAAAGTCGCGACGCAAGGCATCTTCTTGCCAATCATCAGTGAACGCAACCACGGCGCGCCTGCCATCGGTCTCCACATCCAAGCGCAAAGTGGTAACTTCAAAGGACTGGCCTTTGTTCACAACAGTTATCGTGCCGTGCTCAAATCCGGTGGGGTGAACGCCAAAGCCGGCAGATTTACAGACACGCATCACATCTTGCGGCAACAAAGTAGTTGCCAAATCAACATCGCTGATCGGCACCCCCAACAATGAATTGCGAATGGCACCTCCGGCAACGCGAATTTCTCCGCCTGCTTGCGTAATCGCACGCATCACCGCTTGCAGCCGTGGCTCATTCAGCCATTGCTCCCTAGAAAGTGAGGGAAGAGTTTTCATAGAGCCTGTCATATAGGTTCTTTATCATGCCCGCAGTGGCACCCCAAATATATCTCTCACCATGTGGGAACACATAGAAATGCCTCGTCATGCCTTTCCATTCACGCGATTGGGTTTGGCGATTATTCACATCCATTAAAAATGAAAGTGGCACTTCAAAAATATCATCCACCTCATCGGGCTGCGCTTGCAATTCAAATCCTTCGCGCACCAAAGCCACAACAGGCGTTACAATATATTGCGTGATGGTGAGATAGCCATCGAGATAGCCAAGTGGCTGCACAAATTCTGGCGCAAGCCCGGTCTCCTCATGGGCCTCACGCAGCGCCGCCTGCACAGCAGTTTCGCCAGGGTCCAACCGTCCACCCGGAAATGCAATCTGGCCGGCATGTTTGGATAAATCCGCATGGCGCTGCGTGAGCAAAACCGTAGGCCCATTCTCGCGCAAAACAATCGGCACTAAAACGGCAGCAGGTTTGGTCACCACCCCATCAGGGATCATCCGTGCACGATCATTCATATCATCATCAGAACGATTCCATCCCGAAGGCGGCTTGGTATGCAAACCAGTTTTCGCCCGCGTTTGAAAATTATCAAAATCAAAACTCATAATTCGGCGGTCCGCTGCATGGGGTAAAACACACCCGAAGACCAAACTCCAAACCACTCGCCTTCTTTCACGCCCAACGCCACCAAATCATAAAACAGCGCCCGAGAAACCAACGCCTCCAGATTGCTGCGAACCAACACATAGGGCTTCAGCCCGCCTGTGCCTTCTTCATCAGCAACGCGCAGCGGATGATCACGCCCCACACAAACTTCATCATCCACATTGGTTTCAAAATAAATGCATTGGCCCCGCCCTGCACCTTCAACCCGCATACGGATCGCCACAAACGGCGCATCATCAACGCGGATGCCGCATTTCTCGACAGGCGTTATCAGATAATACTTGCCATCGGCATCATAACGCAAAATTGATGAGAACAGCTTCACCAAAGGCATGCGGCCAATGGGTGAGTTCATGTAATACCACAGCCCATCTGCAGCAATCCGCATATCAATATCGCCGCAAAATGGTGGGTTCCATAGATGAACTGGTGGCAGGCCTTTGGCCTTAACCACGTCTGATAGACCTTTGAGCGGATTGCTCACATCACTCGTCGTCGTCATGTTTCCATTCTATACACAGTTTTGAAATTGAGTCGCGTGACGAGACGCCACTTTTAAGCCATTCTCCGGCTTATATGTGACAGCGAAACCAAAAGCAGGAATGATGGCAAAAAAAATAGTGAACGAATTTGAAGCGATCAGTAAAAAGCTTGATGCCGCAAAATCAGCTTTGAATGATGTAGTGTTTGGTCAAAATGACGTGGTGGAATTGGCCATGATCGCCATACTCGCTGGTGGTCACGCGCTCATTGTGGGCGCACCCGGGCTCGCTAAAACCAAACTGGCCACAGCATTGGGTACAGTTCTGGGCCTGAATGAAAAGCGTGTGCAGTTTACACCGGATTTAATGCCCGCTGATATTCTGGGTTCTGAAATTCTCGATGCCGATGACAAGGGTAAACGCGCCTTTCGCTTTGTACCCGGTCCCGTGTTCTGCCAATTGCTCATGGCTGACGAAATCAACCGCGCCAGCCCCCGAACCCAATCTGCATTATTGCAAGCCATGCAGGAACATCATGTGACAGTGGCTGGGGAACGACACGATCTGCCCTCACCTTTTCATGTGCTGGCCACACAAAACCCTATCGAGCAAGAGGGCACATATCCACTG
>JANPGD010000116.1:0-4177 GCA_031423845.1 Hyphomicrobiales bacterium
TATTGCCGGTTCCCGATTTGCACAGTGCAAGGAAGTTTTCAGGGTCTTTATAATCAGCCACCCAAGCCGCACGCGCGACATCAAAATCACCATGCTGTTCTAGCAAACCATAGTGAGTTTTGGTGTCGGTGTTCACCATGGTCACTTCAATGCCCAGTGGTTTCAATTGTGATTGAATGGCGATGGCCACGTTCTTATGGTTTTCGGATGTGTTGTAGTGAATTTCCATCTTGAGTGGCGTGGCTTCAGTATAACCCATGTCAGTCAAGGTTTTCTTGGCCGCATCTTCACGGTCCAATTGTGACATTTTCGCATATTCAAGATTTGGGCCTGAATAGCCAGCAACTCCGGGAGGAACGAAGCTATAGGCCGGGATCATGGAATTGCCCCAGACTTTTTCAGCCAGATAATCGCGATCAATACCCATGGAAATTGCTTGGCGCAGCTTCACATCATCCCAAGGTTTTTTGGTGGATTTGAACACATAATAATATGTACCGAGGAACGGACCAATCTTGATTTGATCACCAAACTTGGTGCGAAGATCGGCCAACTGCTCAGTCGGTAAATCGCCATACATATCAAGTTCGCCGGCTTCAAAGCGCTTTACTGCAGCACCGCGATCTTCGTTCGGAATATAATTCACAGCATCAATTTTTACATTAGCGGCATCAAAAAACTGTGTGTTTTTCACCAGCTTAATATGATCATTGGGGATGAACTCAGCCAAAATGTAAGCGCCGTTGGAAACCAAATTGCCAGGTTTAGTAAAATCTGTTGGGTGAGCCTCGACGTTTGCTTTGCTCACGGCATAAGTGGCGCCATGGGTGAGCATTTCAAGAAAATATGGCGTTGGGGCCTTCAATGTCACTTCAAAAGTATGATCGTCTATCGCTTTAACACCCAAATCAGCAGGTTTCATTTTCTTGGCTGTGATGTCTTCGGCATTCACTACGGGAGCGAGCATATAAGCGTATTCAGAAGCTGTTTCTGGGTTCACAACACGCTGCCATGAGAACACGAAGTCATTGGCTGTGACGGGCGAACCATCTGACCATTTGCCATCGGCGCGCAATTTAAATGTGTAGACTTTACCGTCGGCTGACATGGTGAAGCTTTCAGCAGCACCTGGAATAACAGCCGCATCTTTGTCTTGTGTCATCAGTCCTGTGAATAAATCACGCAGCAAATCAGCTTCATAAGTGGTTGAGGTTTTATGGGGGTCTAATGATTCAGGATCAGCGGCACTGCCGCGGTTCAATGTAATATCAGCCAAAGCTGTGGTGGTCATTAGTGCGAATATGGCTGCACCTGCCAATAATGATTTCATCATATATTTCACTCCCTTAAATTATCTCACAGTCTTGGCTTTTAGTAGTGCCACGTGAGTTCTGGGAGAAGGCTAGCACCAAGATCACAGACTTTTCAACTGACTTTCAGTCGCCATGCAGAATGTGCATAAGGGGACGCAGAACTGAAGCCGTCACGACAAGGGCCAAAGCCACTGCCGCGGCAAATGCCCCCAGCTTCATTGCTTCAATAGGTAAACTCAAAAGTACAAATGGGCATAAAAGTGCTAAAAGCAGTACGAAAGGCAGCCAAGCTTCCACTGCATAAAACGAATTAGAAAAAGCGGAATTTGTTAGTTGTTTTTTTAGGAAAGCCAATGCGAGCAAAGAGACCATGAATGCGGCAACGGCGATCGCAGCGAGTAAGAACATTGGGCTGACGAGGAGTTGAAGATAATAGATCCCAAGAGCGGCACATCCCACGAAAATCGCCAATGTGAACAGACTGGATAAAAATGCGGAAAAATCTAACGTGACAAAAATGAGGGCCGCTAGACCCGTAGCCAATGCCGCACCAAGAACAATGTAAATTGCTTGCTGTTGGCTTTTGGTTTTTTCATCAGCCACCAAGACTGGATGGGCGACATGAAAACCTTGACCCGCCAGAACCCGAGCCAAATCTTGATTGGCAAGTCCCGTAACTGGGGTGACTTCAAGTCGAAATATATTTTGTTCTGATAAAAATAAACTTTTCAGACGTGGGTCTAAAGTTTGCAGACTCGGTTTATCAAGCCCCGCCATATTTTCCGCACGGTCTGCCAAAACATTGAAGGATCCGAAAATACGATTTTCGAGGGCCATCACTTCTCTGTTGCTACTTGTCGCGGCGAGCAATTCTAAACTCCGCCGAAACTCATGGGCAGCGTCGCGCAATTCCTTTCGTGTCGCACTGGAATTGGCAATCGCTTGCAAACTCTCTTGCAACGTTGAAATATGTTCACGTAAGACTTCAGGGGATTGAGGAATGAGTGGTGTAATGCGCGGAAATTGATCTTTTAACTCCTGTAAAACAGCCTGTTTTTCATCCACTTGTTGCGGCAAAAATCCACCCAACCAACGAACACTTTGGGCCTCTGGGACTGACTTCAATGTCTTGACAATCGCTTCGGCCTCAGAGGTCGAATCCGCAAGTATATTCACAGCGGCTTCGGTGGGTGGTTCACTTGGGACATTCTGCAGCAAATTTGGCGCTAGCCAAAATCCCGCACAGGCCGCGATTATGACAAACAAAGTCAGAGCATTTCGCAACAAGCGCCAAGCACGGTTATTAAACACTGATTCATGGAGCGGCGTTAGCCATTCCCCAGCATTCCAGATTGCGCCGCCGGGCAGCAAGCCAATGAGAGCAGGAATAAGCGTGAGCGTGGCCAAAAGACCAAACGCCATGGCCACTATAATTATTAAAACAGGCAAGTTGTATGTCGTTTGATTTAAAGCGAACCAACTTGCCCAAAGCATCATGTTAGCCAAAACCAATAATGTGAGGCCCCTGCCCTGTTTTTGGCTGGATAACATCACAGCGCTTTCTTTACCACGCGCAATGTTCAGCGATTCAACGGAAATGAACGACAACCGCGCCGACATCTGCACCATTAAAATTAGCAACGACAACAGCATGGGCCAAAACTGAAAAGCCGGAGCAAATACAAAATATCGAAATGGCCCAGCAACAATCATTGCAATCAAAATGGTAGGTAACGCGACCAATGTTATCAGGGTGAGTTGCCCCAGCATCGCAACCAATGCAAAGCCCACAAAAATAGTGGCCATCGCGAGCGCCGGCCAAAGATTTCTTGACGGAGTATCAGTGTCAGATTTTTTTGCAATTTGAGAGGATTGATCGGCGAGTGTTGTGGTGCCGTCGTTGACATCCAATTGAGCGATTAAATCTTTCACAGACGCAAGGGCTTGTATGCTCTTGCCAGATTTTGGCAATGCAAACACCAATACGGAAGTGGGCAAAGGTTCAACATTAAGTCCGGCTACTGCTGTCCAATTCACCAATCGCTCAGTCTGCGACATCAATGCCTGCACTGACTTTGCCGATTGCGAAAACAACTCATCTAATCCTTGAGGATCACGGCCTAATAAAATCGATGCGGAAACTTCATTGACCAGTATCGCTAAACTTTCGGTGGTTGGTGCGGTTGCAATTGCTGTGAAAAGTGGTTTCAAAGATTTAGCATAGGCCACGCGGGCTTTCACATCTTCCAGTGAATGATAAAGGATGCCGTGGCTTTCATAATAGTCTCCCGTGCCAGGTGCAAAAACCAATTCAAAATTATCTGTTTGCGCTTCGATTGAGTCGAGCAATTTCTCACGTGCTAATATCAATTTTTGCGGATCAGCATTGATCATATTGATCGCGATCAGTGAATTCAAATTCGGAAAATTTTGATCCAATGCTGACACATATTTTTGAGCGGCCGAATTCCTAGAAAAATCGAGTGGCGCAATGCTTGTTCGGTTGCTTTGCAAGGCGCACCACAGTGCCGACGCCAGAGCAATGGCGCACCATAGAAAAATTACGAGGCCTGCGTTGTTGTATGATGAACTTGCCAATCGGGCAAATATATTGGGCTGCAGGCGCGCTGGCCTAGCAGTCTTTGGAGCGTAATTATCGAACAGTGATTTTCGCATGTGCGTTCAAGCTAATCTTGATTTGGCTGAAGCTTTCTACGCCGATAAGACAACACACTGACTGGGATAAGACACAAATAAACAATTGAGATAATGGCCAAGGATTCCCAAGGAAAAGAAATCAAATAAACCACGGCCAAAGCAAGACCAGCCAACAATGGTAAAAACCAGTGCCGAGGCACTCGTGT
>JANPGD010000117.1:0-10934 GCA_031423845.1 Hyphomicrobiales bacterium
GATCTGGCCGAGCAAGTGAAACGCAATGCCGAGACGACCATGCGCCATTCTAGGCAATGGCATGAGGTGATGGACCACATTCAATTCAGTGGGTTGCCCGTTGTCTCGGCTTTGTTTGGTGCCGTAATTGGCGGTGGTCTAGAACTCGCTGCGGCCACCCATGTGCGAATTGCTGAACCGTCTACAATTTTTCAACTGCCAGAGGGTATGCGCGGCATCTTTGTGGGTGGCGGTGCATCAGTTCGCATCGGGCGCATATTGGGTGCCGACCGGATGATTGAGATGATGCTGACAGGTCGAAAGTATAATGCGGAGGATGGCAAGGCGCTGGGCCTTACGCATTATACGTGTGGTCAAGGTGAAGCATTGGCGCAAGCCCGCGCTTTGGCCCTGCGTATTGCGGCAAACGCGCCACTCTCCAACTACATCATGATTCAGGCATTAAGCCGAATTGAAGATATGTCAAAGGCCGATGGATTGTTTACTGAAAGCCTTTGCGCTGCCATCACGCAAACTAGCCCCGATGCGCAAGAAGGTCTTGCGGCATTCCTTGAAAAACGTAGTCCAAAATTTAGGTGACCCCATGAAATATCCGTCAGCAAAGAGCCCCAAACTGAAGGCCAGTTCAAGAAGTGTTGTTGAAAGTGTTGAAGTGACCGATCGTCTTCTCAGCGGATTTATCGGCTACAATTTGAAACGTGTGGTTAACACCATGCAGGCCGACCTCAGCTATGAGTTGGTAAAATTTGATCTGCGGATCATAACCTTTTCAGCTCTCACCATGATCGTAGAAAACCCGGGCATGCGTCAGTCACAGCTGGCAGAGGCCTTAAATATTGAACGCTCAAATCTCGTGTTGGTGATTGACGAACTTGATAGCCGCGAACTGATTACCCGAAATGTTGTTGCCGGCGACCGGCGTTCATATGCATTGAAAGCGACTTTGGCTGGAGTTCGCCTCAGTAAAATATCTCTCGCAGCGGTGGCCGTCCATGAGGCGAGGCTCTTGGCGAATTTGAGTGCGGGGGAGAAAAACGAAATTTTGCAATCTTTGATGAAGTTGAGATTGTCGCAAGTGGATGTTGCTAAATAATGCGGAATCTATCTCTAAGGCCACATAAGATTTCGACAGAGAAACGTGCGGATGGTACGATTATTCTGCGCTCTGGCTATCCACTGGGACCAGTCGCAAGAACAACCGGTGATTGGCTGGAGCATTGGGCTGCTGTTGCGCCAGACCGAATTTTTATTGCGGAGCGCAGCGGAGCAGGTTGGCGCAGTGAGACTTATCTTTCTGCATTTGAAAAAGTAAAGGCTGTGGCAAGGTCACTTTTGTCACGCGGTTTGAATACGCAAACGCCAATTGTGTTCCTATCGGGAAACAGCGTGGATCACGGATTGTTGACCTTGGCGGCGCAATATGTAGGCATTCCCAGCGCTGCCTTGGCCGATCAATATTCGCTTATTCCTGAAGCGCATCCGCGCTTGGTTCAAGCCATCGAGATTGTGAAACCAAAACTGGCTTATGTTTCAGATTCGGAAAAATTTTCTAAGGCAATTGAGTTGGACGTTTTTGCTAACATAGCGATTGTGTCAAGTGCGGCCAAAGGCAAATCCGGCATTATTGATTTTGCAGATTTACTCAAGCCTAACACAATAGATCTCGCAGCCGCGCATGGCCTCGTGGGGCCGGACTCGGTTGTGAAGATTTTACTCACATCGGGGTCAACAGGCACACCAAAGGGTGTGTTGACCACACACCGCATGATGTGCGTCAACCAAACTCAAATTGCCGACGCCTATCCATTTATCAAAGAACGCCCGCCAGTTATTATCGACTGGTTGCCGTGGAACCATGTGTTTGGCGGAACCCACAACTTTAATCTGATCCTCTCTAATGGTGGCACGCTCTATATTGATGATGGCAAACCTGTTCCGGGCTTGTTTGAGCGCAGCTTGGAAAACCTGCATCTGGTGCAGCCGACCATTGCCTTTAATGTGCCAGTGGGGTTTTCAATGTTGCTGGCGGCGCTTGAGAAAGATGTTTCATTGCAGCGCAAGTTTTTTGCTGATCTTGATTTTGCATTTTATGCAGGTGCTTCATTGCCGCAGGATGTTTGGGATGGTTTTACCAGAATGGCCGGTGATGTGGGGGTGGCTCCTCCTTTGATGGCCACCGGTTGGGGCCTGACTGAGGGTGGCCCCTCTTGCACGTTCCAGCATGAATCATCGCGCCGCACCGGTGAAATTGGTGTTCCTGTCACTGGCATTGAGGTGAAGCTTATTCCCAATGATGACAACCGTTATGAAGCCCGGGTCAAAGGCCCGAACGTGACACTTGGCTATTTTAATACGCCGGAAGCAACGGCGGCGGCTTTTGATGAAGAGGGATTTTTCATCACAGGTGATGCGTTCCGATTCATCGATGAGGAACGACTTTCCGATGGTTTGCGTTTTGACGGGCGCATTGCCGAAGACTTTAAATTGGTGACAGGAACATGGGTTCGCGCTGCAAATCTAAGATTGGATGTGTTGGCATGTGTTGCTCATCTTGCGTTTGATGTTGTGTTAACGGGCCATGACCGGCAAGAAATTGGCCTGCTCATTTTCCCGCGCAAGGGCACTGTGGCAACGGCAAGCTCTGATGGTGAGGTGTATACATCAGCTGATATTTTGGCTGCTTTTGCCAAGCCATTGGCGGCACTTGCAGCGTTATCGCTAGGCAGTTCCAAGCGCGTGGCCCGTGCAATGATTTTAAGTGAACCGCCTTCACTTACGGATGGTGAATTGACGGCAAAAGGCAACTTGAATTTCCGCCGTGTTCTTGCAAGGCGCGCCGCAATTGTGGAGCGGCTATACAATAACGACGAACCGGCATTGATCCGGGTGTGAGGCGCGATGATTGATCTTTCAAAAATACGTGCAATAGATTTTCACACCCACGCTGAAGAGCCTTGTGGTTGTCATGCCGATGATGGCTATGACGAGCTGCAATCGGCCATGGCCACTTATTTTAGAGCGCCGTGGAAGCACCCACCCACAATATCTGAAACTGCCGCGCATTACCGCGAGCAAAGAATTGCCGCAGTGATTTTCCCCGTCGATGCCGAACGGGAGACTGGATATCGGCGTTACAAAAATGAAGAAGTGGCAGCGCTTGCGGCGGAGAATTCCGACGTACTCATTCCGTTTGCGTCAATTGATCCGCACAAGGGTAAGCTTGGGGCACGGGAAGCACGTCGATTGGTTGCCGATTTTGGCATTAAAGGTTTTAAATTTCATCCCACCTTGCAAGGTTTCTATCCAAATGATCGCCTAGCCTATCCGCTTTACGAAGCGATAGCCGAATCAGGTGGGATTGCATTGTTTCACACCGGGCAGACGGGCGTTGGTTCAGGCATGAGGGGCGGCAACGGAATGCGGCTTAAATACTCAAATCCGATGTTTATCGATGATGTTGCAGTCGATTTTCCGGATATGCCCATCGTGCTCGCCCACCCGTCATTCCCGTGGCAGGAAGAGGCCCTGTCGGTGGCCACACACAAGCCCAATGTTTACATCGATCTCAGTGGTTGGAGCCCAAAATATTTTCCCGAAATTCTGGTGCGCTATGCCAATAGTCTGCTCAAGAAAAAAATGTTGTTTGGTTCTGATTGGCCCATGATCAGCCCAGAACGGTGGCTCGCAGATTTTGAAGGGATTGCCATCAAAGACGAAGTTCGCCCGCTCATCTTGAAAGAAAATGCCATCAGGCTTCTGGGATTAGTGTGATTGTCGGTTGCATTTTCTAAATAGTTATGTAAAATAACAATTATAAAAATAAACAATAATGATTTTTGTGACAATTCTAGGGTGAATGGAGATTGGTTCATGCAGATAAGTAATTTGGAACATGTGATTTCAAAGGCTGGCAATGTCGTTGAAATGTTGCGGAATTCGCAAATCGGGGCCTATGTCTATCCTGTCGTTGCGCCCGAATTTTACAATTGGCGCAGCGAACAAAAAGCTTGGCGAAACTCCGCAGTTCTGTTTGACCAAACCCACCACATGGTAGATTTGTTCATTAATGGCAAGGATGCCTTGAAGCTGTTGTCAGATACCGCAATCAATTCGATGAAGGATTTTCCGGTTAATAAGGCCAAACAATATATCCCCACCACACCTTACGGCCATGTGATTGGCGACGGCATTATTTTTCACCTTGCTGAAGAAGAGTTTGTCTATGTCGGGCGTGCTCCCGCAGCAAATTGGTTGATGTATCAAGCTGCCTCAGGTGGTTATGACGTCGAAGTGATCAAAGATGATCGTTCACCATCGCGGCCCATGGGCAAGCCCGTTAAGCGCGTCAATTGGCGCTTCCAAATCCAAGGTCCGAATGCTTGGAAGATTATCGAAAAGCTTCATGGTGGCCCGCTTGAAAGTTTGAAGTTTTTCAACATGAGCGAAATGAACATTGCGGGTCGCAAAGTGCGCACCTTGCGTCACGGCATGGCGGGCGCTCCTGGTCTTGAGATTTGGGGCCCCTATGCTGAGCAAGAAGAGATACGCTCGGCAATTCTTGAAGCCGGCAAAGAGTTCGGCATCGTGCCAGTCGGGTCACGCGCCTATCCTTCAAACACTCTGGAGTCCGGCTGGATTCCATCGCCACTGCCGGCCATCTATTCTGGTGAAAAGCTTAAGCCCTATCGCCAGTGGCTGGGTGCAGATAGCTATGAAGCAACGGGCGGCATTGGCGGCAGCTTTGTCTCCGACAAGGTTGAGGATTACTACTTAAACCCTTGGGAATTAGGCTATGGCCCCATCGTAAAATTTGATCATGATTTCCATGGGCGTGAAATCTTGCAGGCTTTGAATCCAAAGGAACAGCGCAAGAAAGTCACCTTGGCTTGGAATGCCGAGGATATGACCAAAATTTTCGCATCGATGCTTGATCCCGATGGCGAGAACTATAAGTTCTTTGATCTGCCACTCGCCAATTATGCCTCATCAAATTACGATAGCGTGACAGATGCTGTTGGCAAGAACATCGGCGTGTCAATGTTTACGGGCTATAGTTACAATGAAAAATCGGCGCTGTCCTTGGCATCGATTGATCCTGAAATTCCAGAAGGCACTGAGGTGCGCGTTGTCTGGGGCGAGCCCAATGGCGGTTCACGTAAGACAACGGTTGAGCCACATAAGCAGATTTCAGTTCGGGCCATTGTCAGTCCTGTGCCATATTCACGACTGGCACGTGAAACCTATCACGAAGGATGGCGTACAGGTCGTTAAACAATGGGCTGCAAGCAACACGTCAACTTGCCCATCATTTTTGGCTTAACAGAGAGCAGCGGGACGTTTCTGTTGCAAACTCGAATGGGCAAAATTCGCACTTTGCAATTTATGAAAACCAGGTCGGGGGTTATTCATTTCTGGGCGAATTCATTTGTTTCAACACGAAAAACAATTGTGTTCATCAATTCACTTGGCACCGATTTTCGGATTTGGGATGGCGTGGTAGCAGCACTTGGCGAAAATTTTAACATCATACTGCACGACAAGTCTGGTCATGGCCTTTCCTCGTGTGACACATATCCCACAGCAATTGCTGACTATGCCGACGATGTTTGCGCACTTCTGCAACACTTAAAAATTCCAAAAGTTTTGATCTGTGGGATTTCGGTTGGAGGCCTCATCGCTCAGTGCCTCTACCTACGATACCCCGCATTGATTGAGGGGCTAATTCTGAGCAATACTGCTTTAAAGATCGATGCTTTGGAAATGTGGGGCAGGCGTATTTCGAACATCAAAGCCGAAGGTATTCCGTCAATTGCAAATACAATTCTGGAACGCTGGTTTGCACCGCAGTTTAAAGATCAGCAGCATAGTGAAATGGCACTCTATCGCAACATGCTCATAAGAATGCCACAAAATGGATACATTGCGTGTTGCCAAGCAATTTGTGACGCTGATTTTACAGACAGTGCCGCCGATATTAAAGTGCCGGTGTTTTGCATAGCTGGAGAATATGATAGCTTAACACCGCCCGCGTTGTTGCAAAACATGGCATTACGCATCCCAAATGCAACCTATAATTTGATCAGTGGTGCAGCACATTTGCCATGCATTGAATACCCTGAACTCTATGCGAATCTGATTTTCAATTTTATTGAATCGATTTGAATGAGCATTGAATGAACAGATAAGAAACCGACGGGAAAACACGTTGCAAAGTTTTTTTGAAATAACAATGAGAATGCAAATCCATGTCTGCTGAAATTATTATTCATAATGCGCGAATTATAACCATGGCACAGCTAGGGGCGCGGGCTGAAGCGGTTGCCCTTGGCTTGGGTCGAATTTTAGCGGTGGGTTCTGGTAGTGACGTCTTAGCATTGGCAGACACAAAAACACGAATTATCGATGCTAATGGCGCAACTGTGCTGCCGGGCTTTGTTGAAAGCCACATGCATCTTTTTTTTGGTGCCTACTCACAAACACTTTTGCATGTGCACGACGTGACTGGCCTCGAAGAACTTGCCGAAGCTGTAAAAACCTTCGCGTCCAAAAATCCAAATGAGCCACTTCTGATCGGGCAGGGCACCTCATACGCTTTGCTTGCTGATGGAGGAAGTTTAGATCGGCATATGCTGGACGCGATTTGCGCCGATCGACCATTGCTTTTACAATCAGTGGATTTTCACAACGCTTGGTGCAACACTGCGGCTCTGCTAGCTGCTGATATATTGCGCGGTCGTGATGTGGGTGATGGTTCCGAAATTGAGATCGGAGTCGATGGTCTTGCAACTGGCTTGCTGAAAGAATTCGCCGCCATGGCACCAGTCTTGGCGATGGGTTCACTGGGCGTCCTGGGTGGCATGGAATTGGAAGGCGATACACCGCTTGGTGCCACGCCTCAACAACATGCCTCGTATAAAAAGCTACTGAAACAGGGGCTCGACCATTGCGCCAGCAAAGGTATTACCACCATTATCAATATGGACGGCAACCGTTATCAAGCTGATCGTTTAAAAGAAATTGAAGCCGAAGGTGATCTCACCTGCCGGATGGAGCTGCCATTCCATTTCACAGCGGGACATCCTCTTTCCAACCTTGAGGTTGCTGAGGGGATGAGAGAAATTCTGAACAGCGATATGCTGTGGTGTAGTAGAATTAAATTATTCATGGACGGCGTTATGGATATGAAAACGGCGTTTCGTTTGACTGACTACCCGGGACAACTAGGTGAAAGGGGCACGCCACTTTTTTCACAAGATGAATTCAATGCCATCGCCATTGAAGCTGATCGCCGCGGTTATCAAATTGCCGTGCATACTGTTGGCGATGGTGCCGTGCGCGCGGTGCTTGATGGCTATGAGGTAGCACAAATGGCCAACGGCAAACGTGATAGCCGGCACCGCTTAGAGCATATTGAACTCATTTCGGCGGAAGACATCCCGCGTTTGGCCAAGCTTGGTGTAGTGGCCTCTGTGCAACCATTGCATCCGCCGGGCTGTGCAAAGTTTCCATTGGAGCCGACGATTTCTATCATTGGGCAAGAGCAATGGAAAAATGCTTATCTGTGGAAAACGCTCAAACAAGCAGGTGCAGCGATCTGCTTTGCTTCTGATTGGCCCATCGCTGAACTGGAACCGCTAACCAGTATCGAAGCCGCACTGGGGCGCACAACATGGCGAATTGATTTGCCCGACGAACGGTTGAGTTTTGAAGAAACTCTTCACGCCTACACGGCAGGTGGGGCCTATGCCGCAAAAAAGGAAAAGCTTTTTGGCACCATCGCAAAAGGAATGGCGGCAGATATTGTGGTCCTAAACAAGGAAATTTCGGCAACAGATTTTATGAATGCTGATGTTGCAATGACGATTTGTGCGGGGCGCGTGACATTTGATGCCAAACGCTAGTTAAAACTTCCAACCCCGAACTCATCTGACTGAATATTTTTACAACACACCAGCAAGTCAGCAATGCCCTCTTTCATTATATCAACGGATTCTACAAAACCCGCCGTGTTCATCGTCGGATATGTTCTGGCAGAAAATCAGCGCGGCGCTTCACTTCTTCGCGCAAAAAACTGGCGAAGATTTCGACAGCGGGATCAAGTGGCTGATTGGCGCGCATACATAGCCCGACTGCGCCTAGCGTAGATTGCGTGTTGATGGGGAGGGCTATAAATTCGCCAGACTCAAGCTCTGCCGCGATCACGCCGCGGGAAATAATCCAGATGGCACCATGTTCCCTTGTGAAAGCACGGCCAAAAGAATCAGATACAGTTTCGATAACCTGTTTCGGCTGCGAGAGACCTTGTTCGATAAACAAGCGTTTCACATAAGGGCCAATAATTGACACAGATGTTGGCATCAACATTGGAGAACTTGAAATCTCACTGGCGCTAACTGTGCTGCGGCCCGCAAGAGCATGGCTGTTGTGAACCGCGAAAACGACGATGTCGCGGTAAAGCGGTTCAAAAGCCAAACCAGTCATGCTTTCAGGTGCCGGCAAGCGCCCCATGACGATATCAAGTTCCCCGGCGCGCAATTGGTCTAAGAGTGCGCGGTTTTCGCCGGTGGAAATCCGCAAGGGGTTGCGCAGACTTTCAGAAAGATAGCGTGAGACCGCACCCGGCATGATGAGAGCCGAAACGGTTGGCAAAGCGCCAATGCGAATGGCGGGGCGATCACTCAAATTCAAGTCCGAAACGGCAATCAAACCGTTGCGAGCGGCGGCAAGACTCTCTCCGGCATAGCGCAGAAGCGTCTCACCCTGCGGCGTAATGCGAATACCGCGACCATCTTTTGCCACAAGTGCTGTTCCGCATATGGCTTCAAGTTCCCGCAAGGTGCGGGTGACAGCGGGTTGCGTGAGGCTTAAACTTTCCGCCGCACGCGTGACACTTTTGTGTCGTGCCACCTCGACGAAGGTTTCCAGTTGGTGCAACTTCAGTTGGCGTGTATTATTCATACCGACTACGCTATTAAATAAAGCCAAAATATCATTATTAAAGCCATCTTGTATATGTAATCATCCATAAATGCAATTAATACGAACCAAAACTGGGGTTCTGCACATTTGGACAAGTGAACTTGTTTCCACACGCAAAACCTTGGTTTTCATCAATTCCCTCGGCACCGACTTCCGCATTTGGGATGGTGTGGTGGCAGCACTTGGCGACCACTTCAATATCGTGTTGTATGACAAGGCGGGGCATGGCCTTTCAACCGATCAGCCAAGACCCGCAAAAATTGCTGACTACGCTGATGATCTCAACGCAATCTTACAGCACTTAAAACTAACTAAAGTCATTATCTGTGGAATTTCTGTTGGCGGGTTGATTGCGCAAAGTCTCTATCAAAAGCGACCTAGTACGATTGAAGGTCTTATTCTGAGCAATACAGGCATGAAGATTGGCACGGCAGAAACATGGGGCTCACGGATTGCGGCAATCCAAGAAGGCGGCATCGCGTCCATAGCTGATCCAATTTTGGAGCGCTGGTTTTCGCCCGCGTTTCGTGAGTATAGGAAAGATGATTACACACTCTACAGCAACATGTTGGTGCGCACCTCGGAGCAAGGTTACCTCGCGTGTTGTGAAGCCATCCGAGATGCTGACTTCACCAGCGGTGCCGCGAATATCTCGGTCCCCGTACTCTGCGTTGGCGGCGAGCTTGATGGATCAACACCTCCAGCATTGGTGCAAGATTTGGCTGCGCACATTCCAACTGCAAGATTTGAATTGATCAAGGGTGTTGCGCATCTGCCTTGCATTGAGCAGCCTGAGACCTATGCGAAACTGATTACAACTTTTGTCGAAACGATTTGAGTGAGCATCCAGATGAACCATCATGAAACGGGCATGAAAACGCGGCGCAAAGTTTTAGGCGATGCGCATGTGGCGCGCGCGGAGGCAGGCAAGTCAGACTTCGACGCCCCATTTCAAGACCTGATCACTGATGCAGCGTGGGGCCATGTATGGTCGCGGCCAAACATTTCGTTGCGTGAACGTTCAATGATCACCATCGCGCTTTTAGCAGCACTTGGGCAAGACGAGGAAGTGGCCATGCATGTGCGCAGCTGCCGTAATACCGGAGCAAGTGCCGATGATATTCGTGAAGCACTTTTGCACGTTGCAATTTATGCAGGGGTTCCTGCTGCCAATCATGCCATTAAGATCGTCAAGGAAACTTTTGCCGAGATGGAAGAAGAAAAGGGCGCAGCATGACCAACAAAGTTCCAGAAAGCGGCGCGTTCTATGCCAGAGATTTGGAATGGCATCCTAAGGCGTTTTCGCCTTCATATAAATCATCCGTATTGCGCTCACCAAAACGTTCGCTCATTTCATTTCCCAATACGATCAGCGAGATCACTGGCCCTATGTTTGGACAAAACATTTTAGGTCAACTCGACAATGATCTGATCTATAATTTCGCCAAATCTGGCGAGAGCGCCGTTGGTGAGCGCATCATTGTGCATGGTCGGGTTTTAGATGAACGCGGAAAACCTGTTCCGAACGTGTTGCTTGAAGTGTGGCAGGCCAATGCGGGCGGACGCTACCGTCATAAGAAGGAAGGTTATGTTGCTGCCCTTGATCCAAATTTCGGTGGTTGCGGGCGCTGCATTTCAGATGAAAACGGCAACTATTCATTTCGCACCGTGAGGCCCGGTCCTTATCCTTGGCCCAATGGTGTGAATGACTGGCGGCCCGCCCATATTCACTTCTCGGTTTTCGGCTCCGGTTTTGCGCAGCGCTTAATTACGCAAATGTATTTTGCAGGCGATCCGCTGATTGATCTTTGCCCCATCGTCGCCACCATCCACGACAAAGAAGCGGTGCGCCGTCTGATCTCTACTTACGATCACGACAACACAATTCCCATGGACGCGCGGGCTTGGCGGTTTGATATTATATTGCGCGGCCGCCGTTCCACTTTGTTTGAAAA
>JANPGD010000118.1:0-3830 GCA_031423845.1 Hyphomicrobiales bacterium
GGGCTGGCGCGGGCGATTGCTGCTGATCCTGAAATTATTTTCTTTGATGAACCCACCACAGGTCTCGACCCGATTATGGCGGATGTGATCAACAATCTAATTGTCGATTGCGTGAAACGTCTGGGCGCCACCACTATTTCCATCACCCATGATATGGCATCGGCGCGCAAAATCGCGGATGATATTGCCATGATTTATAAAGGTGAGATTATTTGGCAGGGGCCAGCGAAAATGATTGATCGCAGTGGTAACCCTTATGTCGATCAGTTTATTTTAGGTCGCGCTGATGGGCCGATTAAGATGGATGTTTTAAAGGCGTGAGCACACTCATTGATATCTCTCGGCCCTATAGTTCCGGCATTGCGGTGTTTCCGGGCGATAGCGTTTACGACGAAGAATTTGTGGCACGCATTGGAGATGGTGTTCCAGTTAACGTTTCGCGCATTTCCATGTCCGTTCATTGCGGCACCCATGCGGATGCGCCTTACCATTATGATGAGCAGGGGGCACGCATAGGGGCGCTTGATCTTGATGTTTTTTTGGGGCCGGCTCGTGTAATTGATACGCAAGGGGCAACGCCATTGTGTTTGCCTGAACATATTGCCCCATTTTTAAAAGATTGTCCGCCACGGGTTTTGTTGCGGCTGTTTGCGGGGCAGGATTCTAAAGTTTGGAATGATAATTTTAGGGCGCTTGCCGCAGAGACTGTGCAGCTATTGGCTGATCACAATGTGAAGCTAGTCGGTGTGGATACAAGTTCGGTTGATCCTTCAACGTCGAAGCTTTTGCCAGCGCATATGGCTTGCAAACAAAACAACATCATCATTCTGGAAAACCTGTTGCTCGATCATGTGGAGCCAGGGGATTATGAGTTGATAGCCTTGCCGTTGAAGTTTGAAAATTTAGATGCATCTCCCGTGCGGGCAGTTTTGAAGCGTTAGTCTGATCTTTTGCCAAAGCCCATGCGTGACAAGATTGATTGATCGCCATTCATGCGCTCTTTAATGGCAGCGGCTACATGCAACAAGATGAGTAAAAACAGCGCCAGTGCCAGCCATCCATGAATGATGCGCGACGGATATTGCGCGAGCTCTTCTGGCAGCAAAGCGCCAGGTGTGGCGTAGATTGGCGAGATCAAATAACCAGTGTACCAGCCTGCACCCACCACGGCCAAAACCAATAAATAAAGTGCGAGATGAACTGGTGTGCGCAAGGTGCCGAGCCCTTTTTTCTGACTTTCGGTGGCTGGCGGATGGTTAGTGAAGAGGCGCGTAGTCAAACGTATTACCATCAGCAAAAAAATAAACATGCCTGCCAACATATGAAGCTTTAAGGTGTCAAGCTTGGTGGGATCCGAATTTGGAATGCGAGCCACCACAAAATATCCCCCCGCCAATTGCACAACGATGAGCAAGCCGATGAGCCAGTGAAGAACAACAAGCACAGGGTGATATTTGCGAACGGACATAATTGGAATCTCCCATTTTGTGAATAACTTCGCCCAAAAATGAAGAGTTTTCAATAGCTATGGATTTTGAACTACGAAAGCGATTAAACCCCCTCTATGCGCTTCCCGCCCTCATTCCTCGACGACATTCGCAACCGCGTTTCGATCTCATCGGTGATCGGACGGAAGGTGGCTTGGGACCGTCGTAAGTCTAACCCGGGCAAAGGTGATTTTTGGGCGTGCTGCCCATTTCATGGGGAGAAATCTCCGAGCTTTCACGCTGACGATCGCAAAGGCCGCTATTATTGTTTTGGCTGCAAAGTGTCCGGCGATATTTTTAAATATCTAGTGGACAAAGAGGGCGTGCCGTTTCCCGAAGCCGTGGCGCAATTGGCTGGGGAGGCTGGCCTGCCGATGCCGGAATATTCCCAGGCCGATGCAGAACGTGAGGAGCAGCGCTCTAGCCTTTATGAAATTATGGATTTTGCGCACAAGTTCTTTGAAGCAGAGCTGCAAACGGCACGCGGCGCCAAAGCAAGGGGTTATCTTTCTGATCGCGGATTAAGTGCCGCTATCCAAAAAGAATTCGGCATGGGTTACGCGCCCGAGGATCGCTCGGCGCTGCGCACATATTTGGCGGAAAAGAATGTTTCGGTTGAGCAAATGGCTGAAGCAGGGCTGGTGGTTTCTGGCGATGATATTCCAGTGGCTTATGATCGGTTTCGCGACCGGGTGATGTTTCCCATTCGCGATGCGCGCGGACGGGTGATTGCTTTTGGCGGGCGGGCGTTGCGGGCCGATGTTCCTGCCAAATATCTTAATTCGCCGGATACGCCACTTTTTCACAAGGGTGAGATTCTTTACAATTTTGATAAGGCGCGTGGGGCCGCTCACGAGAAGGGCCAACTAATTGCGGTTGAAGGTTATGTGGATGTGATTGCCATGTTCCGCGCAGGCTTCACAGAAGCGGTGGCACCACTGGGAACGGCACTCACAGAAAACCAACTCGCTCTCATGTGGAAAACAGTGCCGGAACCAATCCTGTGTTTTGATGGGGATAGTGCCGGGCAGAAGGCTGCCTATCGCGCATTGGATTTAGCGCTGCCATTGTTGAAGCCAGGTCATTCCCTGAAATTCGCTTTTCTTCCGGAAGGCCAAGACCCGGATGATCTTCTCAAAGCGGAGGGGCCAGAGGCCGTTAAAAATGTGATTACGGCTGCTGAGCCCATGGCTTCAGTTCTGTGGGCGCGGGCGCTGAATGATAATGATCGCGCAACACCGGAGCGTCGCGCTTTGTTTGAGCGGGACTTAAAAGCGCTCATTCGGCAGATTCAAGATGAGATTGTGCAGAAGCATTATCTCGCGGATTTGCAGGAACGCTTGAACACTCTGTTCAAAGGCCAGCAACTTCAGCGAGGGGCGTTTACCAAAACAGGGCGTGCTCAACCGCGGCTGAAATTTGGCCAAAAGCTATGGGAAGTGCAATCTGCGGCCTCGCCACAGCTGAAGGCCCTTGCTAGCAAGAGCGGTATTGCCACTGCGGTTGAGCGGCGCGAACGCATGATTGTTCTCAGTCTGGTCAACCATCCTGAGCTTTTGCATGAGTTTTGGAGCGATTTTGCTGCGGCAGAATTCGCATCGAGAGAGCTTGACTCCCTAAGGGCCAATATCCTAGATAGCGCGTCCTCGCAGGAAAGCCTTGAAATCGCTTACCTGCGGGGTCATTTGTTGTCTAAAGGGTTTGGTCCGTTATTGGACCGCCTTGAAGGCCAAGCAAAACGTTTGAATGAGTGGTTCCTCGGTCCTGATGCTGCACAAGATGATGCTCGGACAGGCCTCCGCCAAATGATTGTGCTGCACCACAAAGCCGTCACACTCGATCGCGAGTTGAAGGCCGCAGAAGCGGCTTTTGGCTCCGAACCAACGGAGGAAAACCTCAACGCGCTGGTCGCGGTGCGCGACCAATTGCTATCGGCCACCGGCCACGAAGCTCAGATTTTGGGTTTTGGTGCCGCCTCTGGCCGGACTATCGATCAGGTAACCTGATTTTCTTAAATCAGCCCCTCACTTGATTATGGTTAAGCAGCAATTAACAGCGTCGCGGCTAGGTTCGCCCCCGAATCAGTTTATGCCGCGTAGACTTAAACGTCGGCACTTTGAAGGATTAGAGATTTATGGCCCGCACGCCGACACCTGGAAAACCACCTGCTAAAGACGATCAACCCCCGGCAACCGCCGTTGAAGAAGGTGAAGCCCCTGAGGCAGCCACCGATGGCGTTGATGGGCCGGTTCTTGATTTATCGGATGCTGCCGTTAAGCGCCTGATCAAGCTGGCCAAGGCCCGTGGTTATGTGACGCTTGATGAACTCAATGCTGTTCTTCC
>JANPGD010000119.1:0-4066 GCA_031423845.1 Hyphomicrobiales bacterium
GACCGCAAACTCTACGCAGCTTTGTTTGGTCGGGCGGGCAGTTAGACAGTCTTCAATACACCGTTTGCTGAAAGTGCAATCTTGCTCGATTTTACATGCAGCACGGCCGCACCTTTCGATCCCAAAAATTCCGCAACTGTAGCTTCTACATTATCACCCAATTGCAATGTAAAAGCTTCGGCTCCAAACGACTGAGCCCAAGCTGCAAAATCCGGATTCACTAACTGGGTGCCAGATACGCGTTGCGGGAAATGGCGTTCTTGGTGAGAGCGGATCGTGCCATAAATACCATTGTCTGAAATCACAATTTTCGGCGCCAAGCCATAGGCCATTGCGGTTGCGAGTTCTTGTCCCGTCATTAACGCGCCACCATCACCCACAAAGCAAATCGCCATCCGTGATGGTTCCGCCAATTGCGCGGCAACTGCTGCTGGTACCCCAAAGCCCATCGCTCCTACTATGCCGCCCAGCAGAATATTCTTCGGCGTCATTTTCCAATGGCGATGAACCCATGTCGTCATATTGCCCGCATCCATTGTGACAATTGCATTGGCGGGTGCAAGCTTTTCAAGCGCCATGGTCACCACGCCGAAATCTACTCCGTCATCAGGCTCAGGCGATGTAAACTTTTGAGTCTCGCGCGTCACACCATTCACATCGGAAACCCAACGTTCACGAACCGCAGAAACAACACGGGCCGATTGCGCGAGGCCATTTAGCACCGCGATGGGATCAGCCGCCAAACCAAGATCAGCGCGGATAACCCGGCTGATGGGTGCGCCATCAGGATAAATATGGATAAGTGTTTGGGCAGGTTGCGGTGCGCGGGGCAGGGTGAACCCCAGCGATGCCACATCGCCAAGCCGTGTGCCGATCGCAATAATCAAATCAGCCTCGGCCAACACTTTCCGCTGCGATGCCAATGTTCCAAAGTTCAAGTGGCCTGCATAAAGGTCAGAGCCATTATCAAACACATCCTGATTTTTCCACGTCACCGCCACAGGCACGCGCTGCGCTGAAGCAAAACGGGCTAACGCATCAGCACCAGCGGCACCGCGCAAAACACCACCGGCAATAACCAAAGGCCGATCTGCCCGCGCAATCATATCCTGAATATGTTCGATGTCAGAGGACGCAGTGTGTGCAACAGCGAGCGGATAGACCAGGGGTTCAACCCCTTCAACTTCATCATGCAGCATATCTTCAGGTAAGGATAACACCACTGGCCCGGGAACACCCTCACTCGCCAATCGAAAAGCGCGCGGCATTAATTCACTCAAGCGCGCGCCATCATTGATTTCAAAAACACCCTTGGCCATGCCACCAAAAAATTGGCTGTAATCCACTTCTTGAAACACAGCGCGGGTGCGCTCTTCGCGTGCCACTTGGCCAATCAGCAATATCAAAGGCACGGCATCTTGCTCAGCCATGTGGACCGCAATCGATCCGTTGGTAGCACCGGGTCCACGGCTCACCATAAACACAGCTGGCTTGCCAGTAAGTTTGGCTTCGGCCACGGCCATAAAACCAGCCCCGCCTTCATGGCGACACACGATCACTTCGATGGCACTGCCATGCAGCGCATCCAGCAGGGCAAGGTAGCTCTCACCGGGCACACAATAAACCCGTTTCACACCATGGGCTTCAAGACTTTGGACAATAACTTCGGCTGCGCGCATAAAACACCTGAGGACAAGATTCTGACCTCTGTTTTCATGCCCGCAACCAAGCCCGCTGTCGAGATGCCTTTATGGTTGTGAGGCTTGCAAACTACTCAATGCAGTTTTTGCAGCCAGAACGCCAGCTTTTGCGGCCTTCTGATACCATTGGGCAGCCTTATCTGGATCAGGCTTCAAACCGCTCACATTAAGCGCTGCAAAAACCTGCGGATCATAGGTGCGGCCAACACCATAGGCACCTTGAATGTCACCCAAGCTATTGGCTTGCAAATAAAGTTGACGGGCTGAAATAATGTCACCATCATTCAATAAGCCATCGCCTTTGGAAATCAAAGCCGTTGCTTCTGGTATAGCATCAGGAATGGCCGTGGCATTCACCTGACTGGTGCCGGCATTGATCGGCGGAGCACTCGCTGGTGCAATTGTGGCGGCGATATTTGCGCTAGCCAGTTCCTGCTTGCCGTCGCCAGTTTCAACAGCAATAACGGGCGGCTGATCGACCTTCACGTTCATCTCTTTTATAGGGGCTGCAAGGTCACCGGTTTTTGTTTCGATAGCTGCAATTTCCATATTGAATTGATCATTCTCCAGCTGTGGCACGACGAGTTTAACGCCCGCTATATCGGAAGGTTGAACCAGCCAACTGCCTTTGGCAATTTCCTTCCCCGCCGTAAGATAGGCATCACTCGGCAGTCCCATAATTTTTAGGGCAACGGCCTCGCCTCCTTCAGCGGCTTCTGCGCTCAACATCAAGGGGATCATGATGTTTAGTGTTCCGCGAACATCGTTCACATCAAGCGATGCGATTTGCACCGATTTCTTTTGGATGACAGTTTCATTTCCAAGTTTCGGAAGTTTAACTTCTTGCGGCAAAAGATTTGAGACCATCACTTGTGCTTGACTCGTGGTCGATGAAAGCAGCGTTGTGAGCTTTTCACGATTAGCAAATCCAAATCCTGAAGCGCCGCCCACAAAGACCGCAATCATGCTGTAACCCACAATTTTGAACCACGGCACAGAATTTCGTTTTGCGGGTTGAGGCCGTGCTCGATGTTCTTGCTCATAGAGTCTTCTGCGGCCATGAATGTCTCTAATTGGCAAAGTCGGTCTGCGCACCGATGGCGCTGGTGCTTTTGGCACATCGTAAAGCCGCTGCCCTTGCGCAAATTTTTCATCAAGTTTGCGGCGATAATCTTCGTAAGCTTCAGGACCTGGAGTTTCAACAATCAGTCGCGTTGCGGGTCTAGCCTCGCGATAACGCACCGCCAAATCCTCGTCAGTTTTCTTCGAAATATCGCGCGTAAACCAACTCGGAGTTTTAGCTTCTTGTGGCTCCGAAACGGATTCTTCCGCGTCAATTTCTGCTTCAACGGCTTCAACGTGTCGACCTTGAAGATGTGTCATGGTTCGCCTCCTGTGGGTGTAATGGTGGGTGGTGCTGGAGCTTGGCTCAACAATTTTTGTACGGAAGAATACCGTTTCCATCCCGCGACTTCATTTTCGAACTGGTTTGAAATTTCGCCGCTTGGAATATTTGAAAGCTGAGTTTGAAATTTCTGCAGCGTTAAATTGTGGGGCGTGCCGCGTGGCCAATCAAACACGGCCAATATCAGTGTCGTTGCCACAGTGTCGGTTTTTTTGCCGTTCACAGTGAGGGTGGTCTTACTGTAAATATCTGTAAGTTGCGGTGCCAATGGCATTGAGACGATGTGAAATCGCTCATCTTGCAAGGCCACATTTGCAACATCAGCGCCCAAGACCAAGGCTGCATCGGCTTTGCCATTCAGCAAAGCATTAATGGCACTTGTTCCTTGGGCGGGTACCCGTAGGAAGGGAATTTCGAGCGCGCCAAATAACAGCTCACCGGTTGCAAATTCTGAACTTTGTGCAGGCCCAGTTGCAATGCGTTTGCCTGCTAAGGTTGTGACGTTGTCAAGACCGCGCCTTGCGATCAATACCACCGGAAGCGGTGAGACCGCTGTGATATATGCAATCTTGCCTGAGATTAAATTTTGTGACTTGGCATAGGCTAAGCTATCTGCAGCAACGAGTGCCGTATCGACCGCTTGTAATTGCGATAGATCTTGCAATGCTTGAAGGCCGCCTGCTCCGATGATGGGCAGCACACGCAATCGGTCCTCATAGTCTAAAGTTTTTGAGAGTGCGTTGGCTTGCGGCAGCCATTGCGGTTCAGCCACCAATATTCCGACAACTGTCGTGTTCGATTGTCCGGCTTGGGCAAACCCGCCCACTGACAAAAAAGCCAACACCCCAAGAGCGGGCAAGAGAGTTCTCATGCCAGTTCCCTTTCTTCATAAATGTGCGCCATCCCACATTGCAAACCAGAAATAATCCTGTGTCTGTTCGGCAACGTGCAAGAGTTTTCG